>DAIESF010000245.1 GCA_027346425.1 Gemmatimonadota bacterium
CTCGGCCCCATCGTCGGTGACGAAGACCTCGCCATGCTGGAACGGCGACATCGTTCCGGGGTCGACGTTGAGGTACGGGTCGAACTTCATGATCGACACGCGCAAGCCGCGCTCGACCAGGAGCCGACCTAACGAGGCGGCGGCAATGCCCTTGCCCAGCGACGACACCACGCCGCCGGTCACGAAGATGAAGCGGGTGGCCTGGTTGGCCTGGGTCGGGTGCACGGGAGTGGACATCAGCTCCGTCCGGCGTAAAGGTCATTCCACCGCGCGTTGGCGCGGAACAGGTCGTCTTCGGTATCCACACCGCCCGGGGGCGGCTCGTCGATCGTCGCGACACCCATCGCCAACCCGGCGGCGAGCGGGCGCAGCTGCTCGAGCCGCTCGATGCGCTCGAGCGGGTGCTCGGGGAGGGCGACCCACGCCGCGAGCGCATCGCGCGTGTAGGCATAGATCCCCAGGTGCTGCCGCACCACGCCATCCCGCATCGACGTGTCTCCCTCCTCGCGCAGGAACGGGATCGCGGCACGCGAGAAGTACAGGGCACGCCCGTCGTCGGCGGTCACGACCTTGACCACGTTAGGCATGCCAAGGATCGACGCGCCCGCGTGCGCGGCGGCCGTCCCCAGCGGAAAGCGCGCCGACGTGACCATCGACAGGGCCCCACGCACCGCTGCCGCGGAGACGAACGGTTCATCACCCTGCACGTTGAGGATCACCTCGTGCCCGCGAAATTCGCTGCGCGCGGCCACCTCGGCGATCCGGTCGGTGCCGGACGGGTGCGTCGCGGCCGTCAGCACGGCCCGACCACCGGCAGCGGTCACGGCATCGAGCACCTCGGCAGAATCGGTGGCGACCACCACCGCCTCGCTTACGCCCATCTCGCGCACTCGTTCCCACACGCGGACGATGAGCGGACGCCCGCCGAGCAGGCGGAGCGGCTTGCGCGGAAGGCGCGTGGCCCCAAGTCGAGCAGGGATGACAGCGAGGACCGAGGGGGGCGCGGAAGCGGCCGAGTTAGCAAAAGGCACGCCACCCAAGTTAACCCGCGCGTCGGTGCTTTTCCAACAGAGAATTGGTGCTGCAGACGCGTCGCGGGAGCGGAGTGGGGCGCGCCGCGGCAGCGGCGCGAACCCGGCGAAACGCCGACCGCCCCGCCCGGTGCGCCCCCGTGGTCAGCGCGCCGGCAGAAGCGTCGCCAGGAGGCGCAGGGCATTCCCGCCCATGACCTTCCCGATCTGCTCGTCCGATAGTCCGCCCTCGCGCAGTGACTGCGCCACCACCGCCATCGCGCTGGCGTGGAACGGTGTCGTCGTCGCACCGTCGAAGTCGGAGCCGAGGGCGACGTGATCCTCCCCGGCCACCTTGACTGCGTACACGACCGCCCGGGCGAACGCCTCCACAGTGGGGGCGCAGATCGCCCCGTCCCAGTAGCCGATCCCGATCACGCCGCCGCCGGCCGCAATCCGCCGCAACTGGTCGTCGGTCAGGTTGCGGGGCCCCGGACAGGTCCCCTGAACGCCGCCGTGAGAGACGACGACCGGGCGTCGGGTGAGGGCGAGGACGTCATCGACCAACCGGGGAGACCCGTGGGCGACGTCGATGATCAGCCCTAACGAGTCCAGGCGCTGGACCACCGCGCGGCCGAAGGGGGTCAGCCCTCCGTGTCCCACCCCGTGCGCCGAGCCACCGACCTCGTTGTCGAAAAAGTGGGTGAAGCCGAACATGCGGAAGCCGGCGGCGGCGAGGGTGTCCAGGTTCTCCAGCCGCCCCTCGAGGGGGTGCAGCCCCTCGGTGGCGAGAAGGGCGCCGATGGTCCCCTTCCCGCTCCGCCGTGCCTCGAGGAGCGCCGCGACGTCGGCGCGGGTGCGGACGAGGCGCAGCTCCGGGACGCCGCTCCCAACGGCCGCCGAGCGCGCGGCCGCATTGCGAAGTCGCCGGGCCTGCCAGAGGGCGCGCTCGCGCAGGGAGAACCAGGCCAGGTACGGGTAGTGCTCGGTAATCGCCAGCAGCGTGACGTTGTCCGTCTCGTCGGTATTGCGATCGTAATTGATCCCACGCGGCGTCTTCGTGACGACCGAGAAGACCTGAAGGGCCACGTGCCCCTCGCGCAGGCGCGGGAGGTCGACGTGGCCGTGGTCGTGCCGCTCGAGAAGGTCGCGGTCCCAGAGGAGCGCGTCGGCGTGCAGGTCGACGACGTCGAGGCGCTGCAGGAGCGACTCGGCAGCCGGCGAGGCGCGATAGGGCCCGGGCGTCGTCACCTTGTTCATCGAGCGATCGGCCACGTCGGCCGCGAACAACATGCCGAACGCGACGACGGCCACGACGAGCGCGGCGACGGTGAAGAGCAGGCGACGCAGCACGGGAGTGCGTTAGGCGGAGGAAACCGTCAGGCGGCGCGGGCCCGCGTGTGGAACGCGGCGGCAAGCGCCAGGAAGTTGCGCAGGATCGTCAGCCCCCCCTGCGTGAGGATCGATTCCGGGTGAAACTGCACCCCCCACACGGGATGCGTGCGATGCCGAAGCGCGTGCACCTCATCGGGGAGGTCGGCGGCCTCGGCGATCACCTCCAATTCGGGGGGAAGCGACGCGCGCTCGACGACGAGTGAGTGGTAGCGCATGACCTCCAGCGGCGACGGAAGCCCGGCGAAGAGCCCCGTCTGCTCGTGCGTGATACGCGAGGTTTTGCCGTGCATGACACGGGTGGCGCGGATCACGCGCCCTCCGTATGCCTCTCCGATCGACTGGTGCCCGAGACAGACCCCCAGCAACGGGATTTGCGCGCCGAGGGACCTGATCAGGGGGACGCTGATCCCCGCCTCCGCAGGCGTGCACGGCCCGGGGGAAATCACGATCGCCCGCGGCGCCATCGCGCGCACGTCATCCACCGAGACGGCGTCGTTGCGATGCACGACCAGTTCCTCGCCCAGCTCGCCGAAGTACTGCACGAGGTTGTAGGTGAAGCTGTCGTAGTTGTCGATGACGAGGAGCACGAGCGAAAGCCGGGTAGCGGGAGGCGGAAAGCGGGCGGGAGGGCGTCACCCGCGCGGATGATACTGCTTGTGGACGCTCCGCAGGAAGTCGCGGTTGACATGCGTGTACACCTGCGTGGTCGAGATGTCGGCGTGCCCCAGCATGTCCTGCACCGCGCGGAGATCCGCCCCCCCTTCGAGGAGATGCGTGGCGAACGAGTGGCGAAGCGTATGCGGTGAGACGTGCTTGGTGATACCCGCGGTCTCGACGTGCTTGCGCAGGATCTTCCATGCCCCCATCCGCGACAGCGCCTGGCCACGGGCGTTGAGGAAGAGGAACCCCTTCCCTTCTCCGCGCTCAAGGCGCGGCCTCAGCTCGCGCAGGTAGACCGCCAACGCCCCGATGGCCGAGCGCCCGATCGGCACGAGGCGCTCCTTCCCTCCCTTGCCGAAGACGCGCACCAGTCCTTCGTCGAGGAGCACGTCCTTCACCTGAAGGGTGATCCACTCACTGACGCGGAGCCCCGCCCCGTAGGCGAGTTCAAGCATGGCTCGGTCGCGAAAGCACAGCGCGTCGTCGAGCGAGGGGGCGGCGAGGATCTTCTCGACCTCGTCGACTGTGAGCACGTCGGGGAGTTCGCGCCACCGTCGCGGCATCTCGAGGCGGTCGCTGGGGTCCGCGGTCGCGAGCCCCTCGCCGACGAGGAAGCGGAAGTAGGTGCGAATGGCCGAGACGTTGCGCCGGATCGAGGCGCCAGCAAGCCCGAGGTCCTTGAGGTGGTAGACGAAATCGCGCAGCATCCGGGGGTCGAGCGCCGATGGGGCGCGCACTCCCTTGGTCACGGCGAAGGCGGTGAGGCGAGCGAGGTCGCGTCCGTAGGCCTCCCGCGTGCGTGCCGACGCTCCCTGCTCGAGCGAGAGATAGTCGTCGAAACGCTCGAGGAAGAAGGCGCGCGCCAGCTCATCGGGGAGCGGGAGCGCGCTCATTTCGCGCGTGGCCGGCGTCTCCACCAGATGGCGGCGGCGATGGCTACCGCCGCCACTGCCAGCGCGCCACTCCACGCCCCCAAGCTCGCCACCCGGGCCGCCACGACATCCCAGTTATTCCCGGTGGTGAAGGCCAGCCAATTGATCATCCCGTACCAGATGGCTGAGGCGACGGCGATGGCAAGGGTGAGTTCGAAGACCGGGAAGTGCAGCGCCCCTGCCATCGGAGGGACGAGGGCTCGGACGGCGGGGAGGAAGCGGCTGCCGAAGAGGGCCCACGGCCCATACCGGGCGTGCCAGGCGGCGATGCGCGCCTCGTTCTCTCCCCCCGGGGAGAGGTGGAATCGCCGGTCGACCCAGGCGCGCCCGAGGCGCCGCCCGAGCCAGTACATCAAGAGCGCCCCGGCCACGTTGCCCAGCCAGACGGCGAGGAATGGGGGCCAGGCCGATCGTCCGTCGCGAGCGGCGATGAAGCCGCCGAAGGCGACGAGCACGTCGGCGGGAATCGGTGGGAAGATGTTCTCGACGGCGGCCAGTACCGCCATGGCTGTCAGGAGCGTGGCGGGGTGAAGGGCGGAGAGCCAGTCGAGCAGCGCCTGCAGTTGCGGCACCGGACGTCAGCCGCCGATGCGTACGACCGTGGCCACCGCCAGGCAGGCCAGGCCTTCGCCCCGCCCGATCCACCCCATCCGCTCGTTCGTCTTTCCCTTCACGCTCACCGCCGAGGCCTCCAACTGCAACGCGTCGGCGAGCCTGGCGCGAATCCGTTCCCGTTCCGGGCCGATCTTCGGGCGCTCGGCGATGACCGTCACATCCACGTTTGATACGCGCCACCCCAGGGCGCGCACCCGGGTGACCGCCGCCACCAGCATTTCCACCGAGTCCCGCCCCCTGTTGGCGGGGTCGGTGTCGGCAAACATCTCGCCGATATCGCCCGCTGCGGCCGCCCCCAGGACGGCGTCGGTGAGGGCATGGCAAATGGCGTCACCGTCGGAGTGCCCGACGAGCCTGACGTCCGAGGGGACGTCGACCCCCCCGAGGCGCATGGGGCCTCCGGGGGCGAAGCGGTGCGAGTCGTAGCCGATGCCAGTGCGGGAGGTCACGCCGACGTCAGGCCGCGGCCGGGGTGTCTGCCGGGATGATGGAATAATCCTGGCGGCGGCGGGCGGGGGTGAAGCCGGCGTCGCGGATGAGGCGCTCCAACTCGTCGGTGGTCGTGCGGTATGTGGTGTTCGCCGCCGAGACGACGTTCTCCTCGATCATCAGGGAACCGAAGTCGTTGCAGCCAAAGGTGAGCGCCATCTGGCCGACCTTCATCCCCATCGTCACCCAGCTCGACTGGAGGTTGGGGACGTTGTCGAGGACGATGCGCGAGATGGCGACCGTGCGCAGGTATTCCACCGCGTCGGTCTTTGGCATGTGCGACATCTCGGGGGTGTTCTCGGGCTGCAGCGGCCAGGTGATGAACGCCGTGAAGCCGCCCGTGCGACGTTGCACCTCACGGACGCGCTGGAGGTGCTCGATGCGCTCGGCCAGCGTCTCGCCGATGCCGTACATCATCGTCACCGAGGTCTTCATCCCCTCGTTATGCGCCATCTCCATGATCTCCAGCCAGCGGTCGGCCCCCGCCTTCTTGGGGGCGACGATGTCGCGCACGCGCTGGACCAGGATCTCGCCGCCGCCTCCCGGGATGGAGTCGAGCCCGGCCTTTTGCAGCTCGCGGATCACGTCCACGGCGTCCATCCGGAACGTCTTGGCGAAGAAGTCGACCTCGCTCGGGCTGAAGCCATGGATGTGGATCGGGTGGTTGCGCTTGATGTAGCGCATGAGGTCGAGGTACCACTCGAACGGGATGTACGGGTTGTGCCCCCCCTGGATGAGGATCTGGACCCCGCCCAGCGCCTTGGTCTCCTCGATCTTCTCGCCAATCTGTTCGAATGAGAGCGTGTACCCTTCGCCGTGCTTCGGGCGACGGTAGAAGGCGCAGAAGCCGCAATCGGCGACGCAGACGTTCGTGTAGTTGATGTTCCGGTCGACGATATACGTGACCGTGCTGTGCGGGTGCTTCTCGCGCCGGATCCGATCGGCCTCGAGGCCGAGTTCGAGGAGCGGGGCGTTGGTGTAGAAGTCGAGGAGGTCGCGCGTCATGGCGTTCGCGGCTAGGCCGCGGCTGGGCCGCGGTCAGGCGGCGGGGAGGAAGGCAAGGGTCCCGTTGGGGACGCGCCCTGCGGCGACGAGGCGGCGGAAGAATTCGGTGAGCCCGGCGAGGTGCTCGTATCCCAGGCCGTAGTCGAGCCCCTGGAAGTACTCGACGCATGCGGCGCGGCCGACGCCCGTGACCCGGGCCGCCTGGTCCGCCAGCTCCGCGAGGTGCAACAGCCCCCAGTCGCGAGAGGCGATGAGCGACGCATGGGCACCCAGCGACTCGGCGACCGGCGTGCTGCGCTGCGCGACCCAGACGGCGAAGACGAAGGGGAGCCCGGTCCACGCCTTCCACTCCTGCCCGAGGTCGTAGACGTAGGGATACGCCGACGGGCCGCCCGACCGCCCCGCGTCGTTCAGGATCAGCGCGGCATCACCAATGACGAGGCGCGCCTCATGCTCCTCGTCGGCGAACCGCGCGATGTCGGCCAACTCGCTATTGCCGGGGACGAACTCCGGGCGCACGTGCCAGACGTGCTCGCAGAGCAGCTCGGTGAGGGCGACGCTGGTCATCGAACTGCGCGAGACGATGACCCGGCGCCCGAAGAGTTCCGACGCCGGACGCTTGGAAAAGAGCATCACCGAGCGCACCGGGCCGTCGCAGGAGATGGCGAGGTCGGGGAGGAGCAGGTAGCGGCGCGAGTCGCGCGCGTATTCCACCGCCGAGACGACGCTGACGTCGATCGTCCCGGCCGCCATCTGGGCGTTGAGCGCGCTCGGGATGCCGTCGACGAGCGTCCCGTCGAGCGGGACGATTCCACGATCGATCGCCCCGTACACTGGGTAGCAGTTGATGTACGGGATGCGACCGATGCGCATGTCAGGCGGCCTCGGCGCCCTCGGGCGGCGCGTCGAAGCGCCAGAGGATGCGGTAGAAGGAATCGCGCTCGGCCGGGACCTTCCCCGCCCCGCGGATCAGGGTGAGCAGGGCATCGAGCGACATCCCCTGCGGCGTCTGGGCACCCACGGCGTGGTAGATCTTTTCCCGCACCACAGTCCCCTCGAGGTCGTTCACGCCGAACGCGAGCGACGCCTGCGAGAGGAAGGGAGTCACCATGATCCAGTGCGACTTGATGTGCTGGAAATTGTCGAGGAAGAGCCGGCCGACCGCGAGGTTCCGCAGGTCGTCGTAGCCGGTCGTCCCCCGCCCCTGCCGCCCCAGCTGCTTCCCGAGCGCGTTATCGTCGGGGTGGTAGGCCAGCGGGATGTAGGCCAGGAATCCGCCGGTTTCGTCTTGCAGCTGCCGGAGCATCGCCAGGTGCTCGACGCGGTCGGCCATCGTCTCCACGTGGCCGTACAGCATGGTGCAGTTGGAGCGGATTCCCAGCTCGTGGGCGGCTCGATGCACGCCGATGAAGTCGGCCCCGCCGAGCTTCTTGTCGGCGATCTGCTCGCGCACGGCGGCACTGAAGGTCTCGGCGCCCCCGCCCGGGAGCGTGTCGAGTCCCGCCTCGCGCAGGGCGATGAGCACGTCGCGCCACGACAGCTTCTCGATGCGCGCGATGTGCGCGATCTCGACCGCCGTGAGCGCCTTGATGTGCACATGCGGAAGCTCGCGCTTGAGCATGCGGAACATCTCGGTGTAGTACGCGAGCCCGGCCTGCATGTCGAGCCCCCCCACTATGTGGAACTCGCGGGTGAGCCCGTTGCGCGCCTGCTCGGCCTCCGCCATCACCTGGTCCATCGTGTAGCGAAACGCCCCCTCTTCCTTGGGGAGCCGCGCATAGCCGCAGAAGACGCAGGTCTTCCGCAGCACACAGACGTTGGTCGGGTTGATGTGCTGGTTCGAGGCAAAGGTGACGACGTCGCCATTCTTCGCCCGGTTGACGGCGTCGGCCAGCGCTCCCACCCCGAGCAGGTCGGGGGTCTCGAAGAGGGTGAGCGCGTCACGCTCCGACAGTCGCGACCCCGACGCCAGCTTGTCGGCGATGGGGACGAGGGCGGGGTCGCGAAGCGCGGCCCGGGGAACGTCGACGGCGAGAGGCACGCGCTACTCCGTGAAGCGACGAACGGCCAGGGCGACGTTGTGCCCGCCGAAGCCCGACGAGTTGCTGAGGACGACGTTCACCTCACGCTCCTGGGGCACGTTGGGCGTGACGTTCAGGTCGCACTCGGGATCCTGCTCGAAGATGTTGATCGTGGGCGGGATGATGTTGTGCTGGATGGCGAGGGTGCTGACGATGAACTCCACGCCACCGGCTGCCCCGAGCATGTGCCCCGTCATGCTCTTGGTCGAGCTGACATTGAGCGAATCGGCGTGTGCGCCGAAGACCGCGCGGATCCCGCGGATCTCGTTCGGGTCGTTGAGCGGCGTCGACGTTCCGTGGGCATTGATGTACTGCACGTCGGTCGGCGCGATACCTGCGTCTCGCATGGCACGTTTCATGGCACGCTGCAACCCCTCGTGATTCTCCGGCTGGCCGGTCATGTGGTAGGCGTCACCGGTGGCGCCGTACCCGATCAACTCACCGTAGATGCGCGCCCCGCGGCGCCGAGCGTGTTCCAGTTCCTCGAGGACCACCACCCCTGCCCCCTCGCCCATGACGAATCCATCGCGCCCCTTGTCGAAGGGACGTGACCCCGTCGCCGGGTCGTCGTTGCGCTCCGAGAGCGCTGTCATGTTGGCGAACCCCCCAATCGACATGGGGGTCACCGCGGCCTCCGAGCCGCCAGTGATCATCACGTCGGCGTCGCCATACTGAATCGTACGAAACGCATCGCCGATGGCGTGCGCACTGGTGGCGCACGCTGACACCGTGGCGTAGTTCGGCCCCTTGGCGCCGAAGCGCATGGAGACGATCCCCGCCGCCATGTCGGAGATGAACATCGGGATGAAGAACGGGGAGATCTTGCTCGGTCCCCGCTCGCGGTACATGTCGTGCTGCTCCTCGAACACCTTGAGGCCGCCGATGCCGCTCCCGATGATCACGCCGGCTTCTTCTGGCACGAACCCGCCGTCACTCAACCCCGCATCGGTCATGGCCTGGACCGAGGCCGCCAGCGCGTACTGCGTGTACACATCCGCGCGCTTGGCTTCCTTGCGGTCCATGTAGGCCAACGGATCGAACCCCTTGACCTCGCAGGCGAACCGCACCTTGAACTCAGTGGGATCGAACTTGGTGATGCGACCGGCCCCCGACGTGCCCGCGAGCAGCGCGCGCCACGTCGACGCCACGTCGTTGCCAACCGGCGTGACGGCACCAAGGCCGGTGACGACGACTCGACGCCGCATTACGCGCCGACCTTCTCCTTGAGGTAGCCGAGCGCGTCACCAACGGTGCGCAGCTTCTCGGCATCCTCGTCGGGGATGTCGATGTTGAACTCCTTCTCGAACTCCATCACGAGTTCGACGATATCGAGGCTGTCCGCGCCAAGGTCCTCGATGAAGCTGGCCTCGTTCGTGAGCTTCTCGCGCTCGACTCCCAGCTCCTTCTCGATGATGTCTTTGACCTTCTCGCTCAGGTCGGCCATGACCGGGTCCTCTCCGTAAGTTCGTGGGTAGAAATGGGACGGGATAAGATAAGCAATGTGCGTGGTGCGTTACATGACCAGTCCGCCATCGACCACGAGAACCTGCCCCGTGATGTACGACGCGCGGTCCGAGGCCAGGAAGGTCACCAGGTTGGCGATATCCTCCGGGGTCCCCAGCCGCTCCAGCGGAATCTGCTGGCTCATCGCCTGGCGCGCCTCAGGGGTCATCGCCGCAGTCATGTCGGTCTCGATGAACCCCGGTGCGACGACATTGGCCAGGATGCCGCGTGAGGCGAACTCCTTGGCCACCGACTTGGTAAGCCCGATCAGCCCCGCCTTGCTGGCGGCGTAGTTGCTCTGCCCCTTGTTGCCGATGAGCCCGACGACGCTCGCCATGTTGATGATGCGCCCCCAGCGCCGCTTCATCATGCCCCGCGTGGCGGCTCGCGTCGTGAAGAACGCCCCCCGCAAGTTGGCGTTGATCACCGCGTCCCAGTCCTCGTCCTTGAGGCGGAGCATGATGTTGTCGCGCGTCAGCCCCGCGTTGTTGACGAGGATGTCGATCCCGCCGAACGCCTTCTCGACGTCGTTGACCAGGGCGGTCACCTGCGCACCCTCGCTCACGTCGCAGGCGAAGCCCTGCGCGCCACCGCCAACCTCGGCGGCCACGGCGTCGGCGCGCCCCTTGTCGCGTCCGACGATCGCGACCCGCGCGCCCGCGCCGGCCAGCGACTCGGCAATCGCCCGTCCGATGCCGCGCGTGCTCCCGGTGACCAGGGCGTTCTTTCCCGTTAGGTCGATTCGCATCAGGCTACCTTGGCAAGGAGTTGTTCCACGTCGGCGGGAGTCCCGCACTGCGCGGTCGCCACTCCGGGCGCGATCTTGCGCACGAGTCCCGAGAGGACGCTCCCCGGCCCAAGCTCCACGAACAACGCGGCGGGGTACGCGCTCGCCATCCGCTCCACCAGCGCCGTCCAGCGCACCGGGGCGGTGAGCTGCTCCACGCAGAGCCGCTGGGCGGTCGCGGCATCGGGAACCCGATCGGCGGTGACATTGGCGAAGACCGAGATCGCCGGTTCCGCGAAGCCCGCGGCTGCGATCGCGGCGGCAAGCCCATCGCGAGCCGGCGCCATGAGCGGGGAATGGAACGCGCCGCTCACGTTGAGTCGCATCGCGCGCTTGGCCCCCGCCTCCTTGCACAGCGCCATGGCCCGCTCCACCCCCGACACCTCCCCCGAAATGACCACCTGGCCGGGGCAGTTGTAGTTCGCCGGGACGACCAGCCCCCCCTCGGGATCGGCGGAGGCGCGCTCGCAGATGCCATCGATCGGTTCACCCAAGTCGCCCAGGATGGCCGCCATGGCCCCCGAGCGCTCGCTCCCCGCCTGCTGCATGAGTTCTCCGCGGGCGCGCACGAGGCGCACTGCATTCTCGAGCGAGAGGGATCCCGCCGCATGATAGGCGGTGAACTCGCCGAGCGAATGTCCGGCGGCGGCACGGACGCGCCCAGCGAGCGCCTCACGCACCACGGCCCAGGCGGCGGCGCCATGCGTGAGCAGTGCAGGCTGCGCATTGCTGGTGAGCGTGAGCGTGTCGGCGGGCCCTTCGAAGCAGAGCGTCGAGAGCGCGTCGCCGAGCGCCGAGTCGGCGGCCTCGAAGACGGCACGGGCCGCGGGAAATGCCTCGGCAAGGTCTTTCCCCATGCCCGGCTTCTGCGATCCCTGCCCGGGAAACAACAGGACGACGTCCATACTCCTAGAAGCGAATGACCAGCGACGCCCAGGTGAAGCCTGCCCCGAACGCCACCAGCAGCACGTTCATCCCTTCCTTGATGCGCCCGCTTTCGAGCGCCTCGTCAAGGGCGATCGGGATCGATGCGGACGAGGTGTTGCCGTACCGGTCGACATTGACGAAGACCTTTTCCATCGGGATGCCGGCATGCTTGGCCGTGGCCTCGATGAT
>DAIESF010000320.1 GCA_027346425.1 Gemmatimonadota bacterium
CCTTCAACATTCCCCTGGTCACCTTCGCCGACACCTCGGGCTACCTGCCCGGCGTCGGCCAGGAGCACGGCGGCGTCATCCGCCACGGCGCCAAGCTCCTGTACGCCTACTGCGAAGCGACGGTCCCCAAGCTCACCGTCATCACCCGCAAGGCGTATGGCGGGGCCTACGACGTCATGAGCTCCAAGCACATCCGCGGCGACTTCAACGTGGCCTGGCCCTCGGCCGAGATCGCGGTGATGGGCCCCAAGGGAGCGGTGGAGATCCTGTTTCGCAAGGAGATCGCCGAGTCCAACGATCCGCAGCAGGCGATGGACGAACGGGTGGCGGAGTACACGCAGAAGTTCGCCAACCCCTACGTGGCCGCCTCGCGCGGCTTCCTCGACGACATCATCGACCCGCGCGACACGCGCCCGCGTCTGATCGACGCGCTCGAGACGCTGCAAGGCAAGCGAGACAAGAACCCCCCAAGAAAGCACGGCAACCTCCCGTTGTAATGCCCTCACTCGTCTTCTCGTCCTCCCGTCTTCTCGTCTTCTGATGTTCAGCAAGATCCTGATCGCCAACCGCGGCGAGATCGCCCTGCGCATCATCCGCGCCTGCCGGGAGCTCGGCGTCCGCTCGGTGGCGGTCTATTCGGACGCCGACGCGCAGGCGCCGCACGTCCGCGAGGCCGATGAGGCGGTGAACATCGGGCCCGCTCCCTCGAGCGAGAGCTATCTCAAAGGAGGGCGGATCATCGAGGTCGCGCGGAGCGTCGGGGCGGAGGCGATCCATCCCGGCTACGGCTTCCTCTCCGAGCGCGAGTGGTTCGCCCGGCTCGTGCGGGACTCGGGGCTCGTCTTCATCGGTCCCCCCGCCGAGGCCATCGCCGCGATGGGGAGCAAGACGTCGGCACGGCAGCTGGCCATTCGCGCCGGCGTCCCCGTCGTCCCCGGAACGACCGAAGCGTTGCGCGATGCCGACGAGGCGGCGGAGGTCGCCACCGGCTTCGGCTACCCGGTCCTGCTCAAGGCGGCGGCGGGGGGCGGTGGGAAGGGGATGCGCGTCGTGCGGGAGCCGAAGGAGCTGTCCGCGGCACTCGATGCCGCGCGCCGCGAGGCGAAGAATGCCTTCGGGGACGACGCCGTGTACGTGGAGAAGTACATCGAGGGGCCGCGCCATGTGGAAATCCAGGTCATCGCCGACCAGCATGGGACCGTCCTCTCGTTAGGTGAGCGCGAGTGCTCTGTCCAGCGGCGCCACCAGAAGATGATCGAGGAGGCCCCCTCGGTGGCCGTGTCGCCGGAGCTGCGCCGTCGCATGGGCGAGACCGCAGTAGCGGCGGCGCGCGCCGCCGGCTACGTCAACGCCGGCACCTGCGAATTCCTGCTCGATCGCAACGGGGACTTCTACTTCCTGGAGATGAACACCCGCCTCCAGGTGGAACACCCCGTCACCGAGCTGGTGACCGGGATCGACCTCGTGCAGTGGCAGATCCGCGTGGCGGCGGGCGAGCGCCTCCCGTTCCCGGCCGATCTCACCCCGCGCGGATGGGCGATCGAGTGCCGGATCACGAGCGAAGACCCGGCCAACGGTTTCCTCCCCAGCACGGGGCGCATCGACTACTTGCACCTCCCGGCGGGCCCCGGGGTGCGCTGGGACGGCGGGATCGAGACCGGCTCCACCGTGGGGCTGCACTACGACCCGATGCTGGCCAAGCTGATCGTATGGGGCGCCACGCGCGAGGCGGCGGTGGCGCGCATGCATCGCGCCCTCCGCGAGCTTACCATCGTCGGCGTCGAGACGTCGCGGGAGTTTCACCTGCGCGTCATGGAGGACGCCGAGTTCCAGCGCGGTGACATCGAGATCCAGTGGCTGG
>DAIESF010000260.1 GCA_027346425.1 Gemmatimonadota bacterium
CGCCTTGGGGTTGGCGGGATTCGTTCCCTTGAGCGATGCGTCGTACACCGTGACGGCGTTCACCTGGTCGGGCTTCAGGAGCTTCCCCCAGTTAGGCATCCCCTTGGCCAGCACCCCATCCGTGATCGTCTTGTTGATCTCGGCGAGGGTGCCGCCGTGGATCCAGAACTCGTCGGTCAGGTTGGGGCCGATCATCCCGCCGGCGTCGGCGCGATGGCACGAGGCGCAGTTGGTCGCGAAGACCTGCTTCCCTGCCGCAATCGCCGCAGGGTCGGCGGCCAGGGCCGCCAGCTGCTCGGGCGAGGCTGCCGCACCCTGCGGGTGGGCGGCGCGCCAGGCGGCGACGTCGGCCTCGTAGTTCGCGATGCGCCCCTTGCCCACGCCGATGCCGGGGACGTTGAGCAGGTACAGCACGGCGAACACGATCGTGGCGTAGAACAGGTACACCCACCAGCGCGGGAGCGGATTGTCGTACTCCTGGATCCCGTCGTAGTTGTGCTCGATGAGGTTCGAGTCGTTGTGTGGGGCGGCCATGGTCACTCTCCGCGCGTGCGCGGCGTTTGGGGGGTGTCGTCGTCCAGCGGCATCCGGGCGGCCTTGTCGTACGTCGACTTGAAGCGTGGCGAGAAGACCCGCCACAGCACGAGGACAAATGCGAGCAGAAAGAGGAGGAGCGAGACCTGCGCGTAGCCGTCGAGGTTGGCCCCGCTCATCAGTTCGGTGAGGCTCATGGTTGTCCTCCGCTTGGGGCCGGTGCCGCGTTAGGCTTGGCCGCCACCGTCCCACTCCCCTGGATGTCGCGCCCGAGGCGCTGCATGTAGGCGATGAGGGCCGTCACTTCCTTCGTCTCGAAGCCGTTGCCCCCTCCCGTGGCCGCGAGGTCGGCGGCGATCGCCTTCGCCTGCTCGCGCGCCATGGCGGGGGCGCGGTTCACCGCGTCGCCATAGGGAACGCCGAGCATCGCCATCGCGTCGACCCGCTTCTGGATCACGTCGAAGTCGAGGTCGTTCGTGATGATGTGCGTGTATGCCGGCATGATCGACTTGGCGTTCACGTCGCGCGGGTTCGTGAAGTGGCGCAGGTGCCAGAGATTGCTCTTCGCCCCGCCCTCACGGGCAAGGTCCGGCCCGATGCGGCGCGATCCCCAGAGGAACGGATGCTCATACACCGATTCCCCCGGCTTGGAGTACTCCCCGTAGCGCTCGGTCTCGAAGCGCAGCGGGCGGATCATCTGCGAGTGGCAGTTGAAGCACCCCTCGCGGATGTAGATGTCGCGACCGGCGAGCTCGAGCGGTGTGTACGGCTTGACCGAGGCGATGGTCGGGACGTTGCTCTTGATCAGGAAGGTCGGGATGATCTCGAAGAGCGAGGCGACCGCGACCGCCACCGTCGTGAGGACGGCGAAGAGGACGGGGGCGCGCTCCCACGACCGGTGGAAGGTGAGGTTCACGAAGCGCCCCCATGCCGTGGCCGGGACGTCGATCCCTGGGCGCATCGGCTCGGGGATGTAGTGCTTCGCCAGCGCCGGCGCCTGGACCACCGGCACCTCGTATGCGACCGGGCGCTTGGCCCACGTCTTCAGGATGTTGTAGGCGAAGAGAATCACTCCCGTGAGGTAGAGCGTCCCGCCGACCACGCGCACCCAGTACATCGGGATGAGACGGGCGACGGTCTCGACGAAGTCGGGATACTGCAGGCGCCCGGTCTCGTCGAAGGCGCGCCACATCAGTCCCTGCGTGACGCCGGCCGAATAGATCGAGACGATGTAGAGCACGACGCCGATGGTCGCGATCCAGAAGTGCGTGTTCATCAGCTTCTTGCTGTACAGCTCCGTCTGGAACAGGCGCGGCGCCAGCCAATAGATCATCCCGAACGTGAGGAAGCCGTTCCAGGTGAGGGCCCCGGAGTGCACGTGGGCAATGGTCCAGTCGGTGTAGTGCGACAGCGAGTTCACCGCCTTCACGGACAGCATCGGCCCCTCGAAGGTCGACATCCCGTACCCGGTGAGGGCGATGACAAGGAACTTCAGAATCGGGTCGTCGGCCACCTTGTGCCACCCGCCGCGCAGCGTGAGGAGGCCGTTGATCATTCCGCCCCAGCTCGGGGCCCACAGCATCACCGAGAAGACCATCCCTAACGTGGAGGCCCACTCGGGGAGCGCGGTGTAATGCAGGTGGTGCGGCCCGGCCCAGATGTACATGAAGACCAGGGTCCAGAAGTGCAGGATGGACAGCCGGTAGCTGAAGACCGGCCCCTCGGCGGCCTTGGGCATGAAGTAGTACATCAGCCCGAGGAACGGCGTGGTGAGGAAGAAGGCCACGGCGTTATGCCCGTACCACCACTGCATGAAGGCATCCTGCACGCCAGCATAGATGCTGTAGCTCTTGAACGGCCCTGCCGGGATGGAGAGGTTGTTGAAGATGTGCAGGATGGCGACGGTGATGATCGACGCCAGGTAGAACCAGAGTGCCACGTACAGGTGGCGCTCCCGGCGCTTGATCATGGTCCCGACGAAATTGACCCCGAAGATGACCCACACCACCGCGATCGCGATGTCGATGGGCCACTCCAGCTCCGCGTACTCCTTGGCTTGCGTGTAGCCGAGCGGAAGGGTGATCGCCGCCGCGACGATGATCAGCTGCCACCCCCAGAAGTGCGCCGTACTCAAGCCGTCGGAATACATCCGCGCCTTGAGCAGCCGCTGGGTGGAGTAGTAGACACCGGTGAAGATCGCGTTCCCCGCGAAGGCGAAGATCACCGCGTTCGTGTGCAGCGGACGGAGCCGTCCGAACGTCAGCCAGGGGGCGAGGTTCCACTCGGGATACGCCATCTGGATGGCGATGATGACCCCCATCAACATCCCGACGAATCCCCACAGGATCGTCGCGAACAGGAACTTGCGTACGATGGCGTCATCGTAGCTGAACGACTCGAGCCTGGCGGCGGCGGCCGATCCGGCTGGGGCGCTCTGGGATTCGCTCATGCGCTGCACCTCGGGGAGGGCGTTGAACGGGTATACGTATTACTGTGTCCGCATGTAGTGGTTTACATCGGACGGCTGACGTGCCCGCCAATCTCTCTGCCGCGCCCGTCTTGTGTCGTCGGGGGGCGGCCGGAGCGGGGTGGGGGAAATCCTGACACCGCCGCACAGCGTTCGCCCGTGGGACGGCGGGCACCGCACGACACGTCCGCCAGCGGGTTGTCGGACACGGCATGGCGTTCCGCCACAGGGGATGGCGGCCAGCACCTGCATCGGCCCTGCGAGATTCCCTAGGGCGTCACACCCGCGGGCAGCAGGACGAAGCGCGCCACGTTCGCGCCGTCGAGGAATCGCCGGGCCGCCGCCTGCAGCTGTCCGGCGGTGAGTCCGCGGATGAACCCCTCGTAGGCCAGGAGCCCGCGCGGATCCTCGGCATTTTCCAACCGGGCGGCGATGTTCCCCAGCCAGTAGCCGTTCTCCTTCCGGTTCACCTCGAGCGTGCGGAGTTGCTGCTCGCGGACCTTCTGCACATCGCCCTCGGTGATCGCGCCCGCCTTGGCGGAGTCGATGACCGCCACGATGCTGCGGAAGAGCGAATCGGCCCGCTCGGGGGCCGAGCCGAACTCGATCGAGACCGAGTACTCGGGGTGCGGCAGGCGGGTGGCCTCGCCATTCACGCTCACGGAGTACGTCCCGCCTAACGCTTCGCGCAGGTTCTCCAGGAGGCGCATCTCCAGGTACTCGCTGAGCGAGCGGAGGGCATAGCGCGTCTCGGGCGAGAAGGGGGTGGTCCCGTGGTAGATCACCAGCGTCGAGGCCTTCGGTTCCACACCCTTGCGGACGGTCTTCTCGATCACGCCGGTGGGGGGACGGATCCCGACGTCGCGCCAGCTCTCCGCGCGATGCGTCACGGGAAGCGTCGCCAGCCATTGTTCGACCAGCGGGCGCATCTGCGCGAGGGTGAAGCTCCCGACGAAGACGAAGGTGAAGTTGCCGGCATCGGCGAATCGGTCGCGGTAGATGTCGAAGCTGCGGCCGAAGTCGGCGCGGTCGAAGAGCGCCTGGTCGACGGGCTGCGCGCGCGGATGGTCCTGCGCCATCGTCAGGAGGACAGTGTCGGAGAATGCCGCATCCGGGGAGTTGGAACGATTGGCGAAGAACGGAGCCACCTGCGCCTTGAAGGCGAGGAAGGCGCTGGAGTCGCGGCGCGGGGCCGTGAAGCGAAGGTAGGTGAGCTGGAAGATCGTCTCGAGGTCCTTCGTCGACCCCCCGCCGGTGATCCCCTGGCTGAGGGCATCGATGTACGCATTGGCCCGCGCCTGCTTCCCGGTGAGTTTCTTGCCGAGTTCGGTCGCGCTGAAGTCGGCCAACCCTCCACGCTCCACCACGGTCGTCGCGAGCATCGCCGACGGGTAGTCGGCGTCGCTCACCAGGCTCGACCCCCCGGGGCTCCAGGCGCGCATCAGGACTTCGTCGGCCTTGAAGTCGGTGGGCTTGAGGACGACACGCACGCCATTCGACAGCGTCCACGTCGTCACCCCGAGCTCGGTGACTGTGCTTTCGGCGACGATGCGCCCGGGGGACGGGACGTGGGCGACCAGCGGGGCGTCGGAGACCGTCTCGGTGTAGGGGAGGACGGTGGCGGTGTCGGCGGCACGGAAGGTGGCGAGCACCGCCCGCTCGTCGGGGACCGTCGCGCTGTCCCTTGCCGGTGCGTAGATCGCCACGACCCGGTTGCCTTGGGTGATCCAGGCGCGCGCCAGCGCGTTCACCTCATCGACGGCGACGGCGGGGAGGAGGCGTTGCACCTGCTGGTACTCCCAGTCGATGCCCGGCGAAGGCGCGCCGGTGAGGAACGTCTCGACGTATTCGTCGACGTAGCTCGCCGACTCGGTCTTTTCCCGCTCGGCGTGGGCGCGTTCGTACGAGCGCAGGATCGCGGTGCGGGCGCGCTGCAGTTCGGCGGGGAGGAAACCGTGCCGGGCGACGCGTCGCGCCTCCCGCAGGACCGCGGCCAGCGCCGGGAGGAGCCCTCCCTGCTTGGCCGATGCTTGCAGCTGGTAGACGTCGGTGGAGCGGACGAAGCTGCCGTAGGCCGAGCTGGCAAAGGCGAAGGGGGCATCGGGGCGCCGGGAGATCTCGGCCAGGCGCTGGTTGAGCATGTAATTGTACAGCTGTCCGACCAGGGCGCGCCGGTAGTCGCCCACCGTGCGTACCAGCGCCGGGGGGTGCTTGTACAGGACCATCACCGACGCCGCCTGTTCCTCGGGGTCGGTGGCGATCGTGACGAGCGCCGAGTCGTTAGGCGGGACGGCGATGACGGGGCGGGGTCGGGCGTGCGCGGGCGCCCGCCACCCGGCGAAGTGCTGGCGGATGAGGCGTTCCACCCGGGCCGGGTCGACGTCGCCAACGGCAACGACGGCCATGTTGTCGGGGCGGTACCACTCCCGGTAGAAGCGCCGGATCGGCGCCGGGGTCGCCCCGCGAATGACCTCGGGGAGCCCGATCGGAAGGCGCTGCGCGTACTTGGAGCCGCGAAAGATCACCGGGAACTGCGTGTCGCGGATCCGGGTCTCGGCGCCCAGCCCACCGCGCCACTCCTCGAGCACCACGCCGCGTTCGTTGACCACGTCGGTGGAATCGATCAGGGCCCCGTGCGCCCAGTCTTCGAGGATGTCGAACGACTTCTCCAGGAGCCCGGGCTTGTCCGTCGGCACGGGGAGGATATAGACGGTCTCGTCGAAGCCCGTGTACGCGTTGAGATCGGCGCCGAACTTCACCCCGATGGATTCGAGGTACGTGACGATGTCGTTCTTCCGGAAGCGGCGCGTCCCGTTGAAGAGCATGTGCTCGGTGAAGTGCGCCAGCCCCCGCTGGTCGTCGTCCTCGAGCACCGATCCGGCATTGACCACCAGACGCAACTCCACGCGCTGCTCGGGGCGGGCGTTCCGGCGCACGTAGTAGCGGAACCCGTTAGGCAGGCGACCGGCGCGCACGGCGGGGTCGGTCGGCACGGGCGTGGACTGGTTCGACTGCACGATCGGGGCAGCACGGCGCGCGGGCGTCGTCGTCACCTGTGCCCCGGACGTGCCTGGCGCCAACAGGGCCACGGACATCGCCGCGGACAGGGCCGCGGACAGGGCGAGGCGAGTAGCGCTGCGTGCCACGGGGGGCGGGAGTCGGCGAGTCATCGAAGTCCAGTGAGGGGGCGGGCGACACGGAGGACGGGCGTTCGGGGGTCAGCATGCACGATCGTGATACCCGCGAGAGGTGCCGGCGCACCCATCGCCGTCGTTGACCAAGGTATCCTGACCGGCGGTGTTGCGGGAATCGGGTGGCAGACGTTGCGGACCGCTTGATGGGGATGCGAGCTTTCGCCGCTTATGCGCGCGAGCGGCGTCATCGCCCTTTCCATGTTCTTCACGCTCGTCCCGGTGACGCTTCTCGTCCCGGGCTTGCACGAACTCGTCGTGACCGCCCACGGCGGGTCCACCGGCGATGCGCATGCCTTCATGACGGTCAACATGATCGCCGGCATGCTCACGGTGCCGCTGTCGATGCGGGTCGCGCGACGTACCGCCAACATCCGCCGATGGGTCGTCGCCGCCCTCCTGGTCGACGCGCTCGCCTTCGTCGGCATGGGGATGGCGCCGTCGATGGGGGTTCTGTACGCCTTCCGCGTCCTCGACGGCGCCGTCCACCTCCCGGCCGTCACCCTCGTGATGCTTGCCGGCAATCGGGCCTCCGGCACGCATCGAGGGGGGACGCTCGGGGCGGTGGCGGCGGCGATCATGATCGGCGTGGCGATCGGGTCGCCGCTCGGGGGATGGCTGGTGCAGCGCGGTGTCGCCCTGGTCTACGGAGTCGGGGCCACACTCCTCGTCGTGGCAGCGGCAATCGCGGTGGCGATTCCGTCGCTCCCCGTCCCGGCGGCGACGTCTTCGCCGCGAAGCTACTCCTTCAACCGGTCACGGCTGCAGCCCTGGATCCCCCTCGGCTACGCGTTCATGGACCGCTTCAGCATCGGCGTCTTCGTCTCCACGTTCACGCTCTTCCTGACGCAGGTGCACGCCCTGTCGGCGACGCAGCGCGGGGTGCTGATCGCCCTGTTCATGGTCCCGTTCGCGATCCTCTCCTATCCGGCCGGACGCCTCGCCGACCGCTTTGGATGGTTTGCCCCGATGATGATCGGCAACGTCCTCTTCGGCGTGGTCTTCGCCTCATATGGAGTGGTTCCCAAGGAGTGGCTTCCGGTGGCGATGCTGGCGTCGGGGGTCCTCTCGGCGTTGATGTTCACGCCGAATCTGCTCCTGATTTCCGATTTGGCGAAGCGCGGGCATGGAGAGGGGCTCTTTGGGGCCTTCCAGGTGGCGGGCTCGCTCGGCTTCCTCACCGGTCCCATGGCGGGCGGGACATTGCTCGCGCTGCTGCGCGGCGGGGACCCCGTGGCCGACTATCGGCTCATCTTCGCCCTCGTCGGCGTGCTCGAGGCGGTTGTGGCGCTGGTCGCGTGGGGCTCGCTCCGCGCCCTCGCCCGCGAGGTGCACGAGGGGCGCGAAGGTTCGCGTGCGGCCGCCGTCACCCCGTCGCCAGCCTCGAACGCCGGCGCGTAGGACAGATCGCGCGGCGCGGAACGAGGGGCGCCGCCAGCTGCTGGCCTGTGTCGCCAGCCACAAAGCAGACGCCCCCGGCGCCTAAGGCACCGGGGGCGTTGCGTTGTGCGGTCGTGCGATGCGCCGGGCTACTGGCGGCAGGAGGCGGAGGTTCCCGCGTTCCCAACCGACCAGATCTCCACGCGGCGGTTGACGCTGTGCGCACGCTTCGTCTTGGTCGGGTGCGCATGATCGTCATCGAGCACCAGGCACTGCTCGCCGAAGCCCTTCTGCGAGATTCGGCTGGTGTCGATCCCGGCCTGCGTCAGGAACTCACTCACGCTCGTCGCGCGACGTTCGGAGAGCGCCTGGTTGTACTCGTCGCTGCCGTACGGGTCGGTGTGCCCTTCGACCGCGACCTTCCAGTCGGCCTTCTCCTTCAGTGTGGCAACGACGCGCTCGAGCGTGTCACGCCCAGCCTTCGTCAGGGTCGCCTTGTCGAAGTTGAAGTAGACCCAGTTGAGGCGGACGAGAAGCTCGTTGACCGTGATCGTGACCTGACTGGTCACCGCGGCGCCGTTGGAGTCGGTGCAGCTGGCGGTGATGGTGTGGGTCCCGGCCGAGAGCGTCTTGGTGATGCTGGCACCCGTGCCGAGGTCGCCGTCACGGTTGCTGCGCCAGGTCACGCGGTTGGAGATCGTGCCGTCTTCCTTGTCGGTGCAGGACGCCGTGAGCGTGACCGGACCGGTGAAGGAGGCGCCGTTGGCCGGGGCGGTGATCGTGAGGACCGGCGGCTCGTTGACCGGAGCCGGAGCGGGGGCCGGCGGCGGCGGCGGCGGTGGCGGTGGTGGCGGTGGCGGCGGGGGAGCGGGCTTGTCGTAGCACGTCCCGCGGGCCATGTAGCCCAATCCGGCGCGAATGCCGTAGTTGGTGGCCGTCCCGTTCAGCGATCCCGACGCGCTGTTGTAGTTGGGCGACGGGTTGTAGTCGCCCACCAGGTCACCGCGGAAGCTCCATTTCTCATTCAGGCAGTGCTTGATGCCGATGAGCCCGGTGATCGCGTCTTCGTACTCGTTCTTGGACTCGTACTGCCCGGCGACCGACTCGGTACGTCCGACGTACACGTTCTGCTGGTAACCACCACCCAGCAGGAAGTTGGTCTTCTCGCCGATCTTCGGCGCCCACACCAGACGTCCGGACCATGGACGCAGGGTCAGCGACTTGGTGGTGCTGCTCGTGACGGCCCAATCGGCCTTGCCGAACTGGATGTCGCCCTCGGCCCAGATCCGCTTGAAGAGGTGAAGGCCCGCCCGTCCACCGACCGTCACGGTGTTGTCGATGTCCAGGTTCTTGTCGAACAGGTTGAACTGTCCGAAGCCGCCCAGCTCGAGGGCGAGCGGCTTCTGCGCGTGTGCCGGCGCGGCGGCCAGCACCGCCGCCAGCACAGCAGCCCCTACGAGTCGTTGTCTCATGCAATCCTCTGGTGGATGGAGCGATTGACTGCGTACTGCGTTTCAGATGCGGAGCGTACCGCGAGGGGGCCGCTCCGTCTCGCCACAATCACTGACATTATAGGTGAATCGTGCGTCCGACACCAACCTTTCTCGTCAGGCACGGGGGTGCCAGTCCTGCAAATGGGGAAAGCTTGTAGGGAAAGACTCCGCGACCACGGCTCCGGTCAAGTCCCACTCCCCGCGTCCCCTTCCCGCTGCCTCGTGCAGGTGACGGAGAGCGGAGGTCACCGGTTCTGCAATACCTGCTCCACCGCTGCCAGGGAGGGGGCGATCTCGATGGGCCGATTGGCGCTGGCGGAGGGGGGAACCGCCTCCTGGTGATACCACTGCAGGATCCCCGGGTCCTTGAGCACGTGCCCCGTCAGGATGGCGACCACGCGGTCGCCGGAGGCGATCGCTCCCTCGCGGACGAGGCGTCGCACCCCGGCCACGCTGGCCGCACTCGCCGGTTCACACCCGGCGCCCGCGGCATCGATGGCGGCCTTGGCCTCCAGGATCTCGGCGTCGGACACGTCGGTTACGACTCCGTTGGTTGCGCGGATGGCGTCCACCGCACGCTCGTACGAGGCAGGATCGCCGATCTTGATCGCAGTTGCAACGGTCTCCGCCTTCACCCGGTGCCGGACCGCGAAGTCTTCGCGAAAGCTTGTCGCGAACGGGGCAGCCCCCGACGCCTGCACGGCGAGAAGGCGCGGAAGACGTGGGATGAGCCCCCAGGCGTGCGCCTCGCGCAGCGCTTTCCCGAAGGCGGCGGTATTACCGAGGTTCCCGGCCGGAAGGGCGATCCACTCCGGCGGATCCCAACCCAGCTGCTGCAGGAGCTCGAAGACGATCGTCTTCTGCCCTTCGAGCCGCCACGGGTTGATCGAGTTCAGGAGGTAGATGCCGAGCCGGGCGCTCGCCTCGCGCACCAACGACAGGCAGGCGTCGAAGTCGCCCTGGACGAGCAGGGTGCGCGCGCCGTAGGCCAGTGTCTGGGTGAGCTTTCCCAATGCGACCTGCCCGACCGGGACGAAGACGAGCGCCGGGATGCCGGCAAGTGCCGCGTACGACGCGAGCGAGGCCGACGTGTTGCCGGTGGACGCACACGCCACGGCCCGCGCGCCGATCCGCTTGGCCTGTGTCACGCCCACCGTCATCCCGCGGTCCTTGAACGACCCGGTGGGATTCATCCCCTCGTGCTTGAGGAGGAGACTGTCGCATCCGGCGAAACGCCGGACGGCATCGCGGGCGAGGAGCGGGGTGTTCCCTTCGGGGTAGCTCACCAGCTGGTCGGCGGTGGGATGGACCACCTCGGCGAAGCGCCAGACTCCCGATTGCATTGCACCTGGCGATGTCATGCAGCAGCGATGGTTGAAGCGCTCGCGCAACGTGGTGACCGTTTCCACGGGTGCGGGGTGCTCGATGGCGAGGAGTCCGCCGCATACCGGGCACTGCGCAGCGGCGTCGTCGTCGGGGAGGCGGTGGCCGCAGGCGTCGCAGACCTGCCACACGCGAGGGGTGGGGGGCATCGGTAGTGTCAGCTGGTATGATGTTCGACGCGGGTGCCGGCAGTGTCGATCTCCGCCACCCGTACATGCGCCGTCAGGCCGGCGCCAGCGTAGGCGGCACGCATCGCGTCGGCGACTCGCGCGGCCACCGACGCGCCGTCGCACAGGGCGAAGGCGGTGGGGCCGGCTCCGGATATGGAGCCCCCCAGCGCCCCCGCCGCGAGGGCCGCCGCCTTGGCTTCGAGAAAGCCCGGGAGAAGCCGGGCGCGCGCCGGCTCGGCGATCCGGTCGTCGAGGGCGCGCCCCAGCAGCGGGAGATTCCCCGTGTAGAGCGCGGCGACCATTGCCGACACCTGCGCCAGCTGGTGGATGACCACGGCACGCGGGATGTCGCGCGGAAGGACGGCGCGCGCGTCGGCGGTGCGCAGTCGCTGGTTGGGGTGGGCCATCACCACCCGCAGCGCGGGTGGGACGGGGAGGGAGACCACGTCGATGGGATCGATGGACCGCACGAGGACGATCCCGCCGAGGAGCGACGGGGCGATGTTGTCGAGGTGACGACCGGCCACCATCTCCTCCGCTTCCAGGCAGGCGGCGAGGAGGGCGGGGGTGTCGAGCGGCGAGCCGAGGAGGGCGTTGGTCGCCGCCGCACCGGCGACCGCCGATGCGGCGCTCCCTCCCTGTCCCCCGGAGAGCGGGAGTCCCTTGGTCACGCTGAGGGCGATCCCCCCGGCGGGGGCGGTGACGCCTAACGAGGTCGCGGCGCGGACGACGGCACGCGCGGCGACACCGGAGGTGTGGCGCCGCGCGTCGGTAGGGAGGTCGGGATGCCCCGTGGCGCGGATGGTGATTCCGGGGGTGTCGCACCACTCGGCGACGACCGTGTCGCCGGCGCCGGCCACGGCGGCGCCCAGTACGTCGAGTCCGGGCCCCACATTGCCGATTCCCCCCGGGGCGAAGGCCGAAGCGCGGGTGAAGTAGGTCATGTCGTCGCCAGCTTGAGCACGTCGTTCACCACGCCGGCCGCGGTGACCTGTGGCCCCGCCCCCGGGCCGGTGATCACCAGCGGGTTCTCGCGGTAGCGCGTGGTGGTGAACGCCACCTGGTTATCGGTCCCCTTGAGGGCGGCGAAGGGGCTCGACGTGGGGACGGCGAGGAGAGAGACCGTGACGCGCTGGCGCGAGATGCGCGCGATGTAACGCAACACCTTCCCCGTGTCGCGCGCCTGGCCGGCACGTGCCTGCCAGGGGGCATCGAGTTCGCCGACGCGCGCGAGAAACTCCTCGAGTCCAACGCTCCGCAGCGACTCGGGGACGAGCGAATCCACCGGGATGTCCCGTAGCTCGCCCTGGAAACCGATCAGGCGGGCGAGGATGAGAGCCTTGCGCGCCACGTCCATCCCCGAGAGATCTTCCCTCGGGTCGGGCTCGGTGTAGCCGAGCTGCATCGCGCGACGCAGCACCTCGGAGAATCGTTTCCCCTTCGAGACTTCGTCGAGAAGGTAGCCGAGCGTTCCGGAGGTGCACCCTTCGATCTTGAGGACCCGGTCTCCCGACTCCGCCAGCTTGTGGAAGGTGTCGATGATAGGGAGGCCGGCGCCGACCCTTGTCTCGTGCAGCATGCGTCGCCCCTGCGTGACGGCGAGGTCGAGGAGTCCACGGGCGTCGGCCAGCGGTCCGCCGAGCGGGCGCTTGTTGGCCATCACGAGGTCCATCCCCGACGACAAGGCGAGCTTGAGGGCCGGGAGGGTGTCGTCGGCGGTGACGTCGACGAGGATGGGATGGGCGAGCGCGTGTCGCGCGATCTCCCGCACTGCCTCGCTCGTCGCGGCGGGATGCGCCCCGTCGGCGGTGGCCAACCCGTGGCCCGCCACTTTGTGGCGCACGAGCGCTTCGAGTCGCCGGGCGGAGAGGCCGGCGGCGTCGAAGACATAGCCGCTTCGGTCGATAGCGCCAACGATCCGCAGCGTGACGCCGTCCTGCTTCGCGCGCGGGAGCATGCGGGCGAGCGCCCGCCCGATCTGCCCGAAGCCGAGGAGGACAACGTCGACCTGGTCGTGCCGCACGAGCCGCCCACCGCCGATACGGTTGAGCTGGAAAGCTCCATGGATGCGGCGCACGGCGGCGGTCGTGTCGTGCGCATCGACCACGACGGAGATGTTGAGCTCCGACGACCCCTGGGCGATGGCGACGACGTTGATCCCCCCGGTGGCGAGGGCGTCGAAGACCCGGGCGGCGATCCCCGGCGTGCCCGACATCCCGAGTCCGACCACGGCGAGCGTCGCCACCCCGCGCCGCACCTCGACCCCATCGATGTCGTGATGCGCCATTTCCTCGGAAAAGGCATCGAGGAGGGCGCGGCGCGCCGCATCGGCGCTGGACTCGGGGACCGAGAAGCAGATCGAGTGCTCCGACGACGCCTGCGAGATGAGCGAGACCGAGACGCGTTCGCGATGAAGCGCGGCGAAGGTCCGCGCCGCGATCCCGGGGACGCCAAGCATTCCGTTCCCCGTCACCGTGAGGAGCGCGAGTCCCGACATGCTCGAGATGGCCTTGACCGGGTACTCGCGCAACGTGCGGCGGCGCGAGATCTCGGTGCCCGGGAAGCCGGGGTCGGCGAACGGGCGGATGCGCAGCGGAATGTTGCGGTCGCCTAACGGGATGAGGGCCCGCGGGTGCAACACCTTGGCCCCGTAATACGCCAGCTCGGCCGCCTCGCGCGGCGTCAGCTGCGGGATGACGTGGGCGTCGGAGACGATGCGCGGGTCGGCGGTGAGGAAGCCGGCCACGTCCTTCCAAAGCGTGACCTGCGCCGCCTTGAGGGCGCGCGCCAGGAGCGTTGCCGTCAGGTCGGAGCCGCCGCGCCCGAGCGTCGCCACGTGCCCCGACCGCGACATCCCGAGGAAGCCAGGGACGACGGGGACGACGCCGCGCGTGATGCGACGCTCGAGCCGATCGCGAGCTGCGCGCTCTGTGGCGTCGAAGTCGGGCGATGCCCCGCCGAAGTGGTCGTCGGTCTTCACGACCTCGGTGGCGTCGACGAACTCGCTCCGCCTCCCACCTTCGGCGAGGGCGGCGGCGAGGAGCCGGGCGCTCAGCCGTTCCCCTCGCGCGACGATGTAATCCGATGTGCGCGGGGTGAGTTCGCGCAGCACGGCCAGCCCCCGGGCCAGGTGCTCCAACTCGTCGGTGAGCTCGGTGATGGCGCCGACCAGGGAGGTCCGCCGTGCGCGGTCCTTCACGAGCGTGCGGGCGACCTCGACGTGGCGGGTGCGCAGCGCCGTCGCGGTCTCCCGCAGGGCGTCGCCATCGCCGTCGGCGGCGCGGGCGGCCCCGGCGAGCAGGGCATCGGTCACTCCCGCCATGGCGCTGGCCACCACGAGGCGCGGCCCCTTCTGGGCGGCGATGATCGAGGCGGCATGGCGAACCGCCGAGGCATCGGAGAGCGAGGCGCCCCCGAACTTGTGGACGTGAAGGAGCGCGGGCCTGGAGACGGGAGACACGTGGGTTCGGTCGGGTGCTGGGTGTCGATTGCCACACAATGTAGTCACGGAAGTCTCGGCACGACCGGGCGTCGCTCCCCACAGCAACGGTCGGCACTTCCGCGTATTGAGCGCAACGTGGGCGTGTCGCATGGACGCCTCCCGCCCC
Source organism: Gemmatimonadota bacterium (assembly GCA_027346425.1). Taxonomy (GTDB): domain Bacteria; phylum Gemmatimonadota; class Gemmatimonadetes; order Gemmatimonadales; family Gemmatimonadaceae; genus SCN-70-22. The sequence continues at coordinate 14,227 of DAIESF010000260.1, forward strand.
CTGCGGTAGCGTATGCCACGCTCAACGGTCCCCGAGTCTCCCCCCACCCGTCCGAGACGACCCCATGCTCGTGAAGGCTCACCCACGCGTCACGCGACTTCGCCGGTCCGCGATCGCCTTCGCCGCGATCGCCCTCAGCCTCGCACCCGCGCTGTCGGTCGGCGCGGTCCCTGCGTTCGCGCAGGAGCGCATCACGTCGCCGAAGGAATTCTTCGGCTTCAACATCGGTGACGACTACAAGCTCGCCACCTACACCCAGTTCATGGACTACTGGAAGCGGATCGATGGCGAGTCCGATCGCATGGTCGTGCAGGAGATCGGGAAGACGGCCGAGGGGCGGCCGCAGCTCATGGCGATCATCACGTCGCCCGAGAACTTCAAGCTCCTCGATCGCTACAAGGAGATCTCGCGCAAGCTGGCGAAGGCCGAGGGGCTGACCGACGCCGAGGCGCATGCCTTGGCCAAGGAGGGGAAGGCGGTGGTCTGGTTCGACGGCGGGCTGCACGCGACCGAAGTCCTCGGCGCCCACCAGCTCATCGAGACCACCTATCAGCTGGTCAGCCGCACCGACGAGGAGACGCAGCGCATCCTCAAGGACCTGATCATCCTCGCCGTCCACGCCAATCCCGACGGGATGGAGCTGGTGTCGAACTGGTACATGCAGGAGCCGGACGACGCCAAGAAGACGTACGCGACGATCCCGCGCCTATACCAGAAGTACGTGGGGCACGACAACAACCGCGACTTCTTCATGCTGAACCAGAACGAGTCGATCAACATCGCGCGGATCCAGTACCATGAGTGGTTCCCGCAAATCGTCTACAACCACCACCAGACCGGCCCGGCGGGGACCGTCATGTTCGCCCCGCCGTTCCGCGACCCGTTCAACTTCTCCTTCGACCCGCTCATCCCGTTAGGCATCGACATGGTCGGGGCGGCGATGCACACCCGCTTCGCGGTCGAGGGGAAGCCCGGCGTCACCATGCGCACGGGGTCGTCGTACTCCACGTGGTGGAACGGCGGGCTGCGCACGGCGGTCTACTTCCACAACATGATCGGGCTGCTCACCGAGACCATCGGCAGCCCGACGCCTATGGAAATCCCGCTCGTGGTGAACAATCAGCTTCCGCGCGCCGACCTCCCGTATCCCATCGCGCCGCAGCAGTGGCACTTCCGCCAGTCGATCGACTATTCGGTCACCGCCAACTACGCGGTCTTCGACATCGCCTCGAAGCGGAAGGAAGACTTCCTGTACAACATCTACCGGATGGGGAAGAACGCCATCGAGCGCGGCAGCCGCGACTCGTGGACGGTGACGCCGACCGAGGTCGCCGAGCTGCAGGAGACGATCACCAAGGATCGCGCCGCGGGGAGCGCGACCGGAAACGGGCGCGATCGCCTGTCGGCGGCGCTCAATCCCTTCGGCGGGACGGTGCCGACCAAGTACTTCGCGGCGCTGCGTGACCCGGCGAAGCGTGATCCGCGCGGGTACATCATTCCGTCCAGCCAGGCCGACTTCGGGACGGCCACGAAGTTCGTGAACGCGCTGCGCAAGGCCAACGTCACGGTGCTGCGCGCCACCGCGCCGTTCACCGTCGCCGGCAAGCAGTACCCGGCCGGCTCGTACGTCGTGAATACCGCGCAGGCCTTCCGCCCGCACGTGCTCGACATGTTCGAGCCGCAGGATCACCCCAACGACTTTGCCTATCCGGGCGGCCCGCCGAAGCCGCCATACGACAACGCCGGCTGGACGCTCGCCTTCCAGATGGGGGTGAAATTCGATCGCCTCCTCGACGGCTTCGATTGCCCGTGCGAAGAGATCCAGGGGATGGCCGTTCCCCCCGCGCAGGTGGTGGCCAACGAGGGGGGCGCCAAGGGATTCGTCATCGATCCGCGCGTCAACGACGGCTTCATTGTCGTCAACCGCGCCCTCAAGGCCGGCGCGACGGTGTACCGCATCAGCGCGCCGCTGACGATGGGAGGGGTGACGCACCCGGCGGGGGCGTTCTACATCTCGGCGAGCGGCGCGTCACGGGCCATCGTGGAGAAGGGGGCGAAGGAGTTGGGCGTCCCGGTGCACGGTATCGGCGCGCTCCCGGCCAACGCGACGCGCATCTCGCCGCGGCGCATCGCGCTGTGGGACACGTACGGCGGGTCAATGCCCTCGGGGCACACGCGCTGGCTGTTCGAGCAGTTCGAGTTCCCCTTCGACGTGATCTACGCGCCCACGCTCGACGCCGGGAACCTCAAGGCGCAGTATGACGTGATCGTCTTCGTGACCGGGGCGATTCCCGCCGCTCGCCGCGAAGGGGGGAGCGAGCTGTCGGCGATGATGGAGCGCTTCAACCGCCAGCCGGCGCCTAACGAAATCCCGGCCCAGTATCGTCCGTGGCTCGGGCGCGTCACGGCCGACAAGACGATCCCGCAGATCAAGCAGTTCCTGGAGGCCGGCGGCACGGTGATCACCGTCGGGACGTCGACCAACCTGGCGTATCACCTCGGCCTCCCCGTGTACGACTACCTCGTGGAGAAGACGCCGACCGGAGTCGAGCGCGAACTTCCACGCGAGAAATTCTACGTCCCCGGCTCGATCTTGCGGGCGACGGTCGACAACACGGTGCCGGTGGCGTACGGCATGGACGCGGAGACCGACGTCTTCTTCGACGATTCGCCGACCTTCCGCCTTGGCCCCGACGCTGCCCTCAAGGGCGTGCGTCCGGTGGCGTGGTACGCCAGCGACAAGCCGCTGCGCAGCGGGTGGGCGTGGGGGCAGGGGTACCTCGAGGGTGGCGTTGCGGCTGCCGAGGCCCACGTGGGGAAGGGGATGCTCTACCTGTTCGGCCCCGAGATCACCTTCCGGGCCACGCCGCATGGCACGTTCAAGTTCCTCTTCAACGGGCTGTACGGCGGGGTGTGATCGCCTGCGTCGCGGTTCGTGGTATGCCTGTGTGAACGCGGCGCCTCCGGTTCGGGGGCGCCGCGCTCGTCTTCCTGCTGTCGTCAGCTGCTGGCGATTGCCGACGCCAGCGCATGCGCCACCTCGATCCGGCAGATGTCGCTGTGGCAGGTGATGACATCGCTGGCATCCAGGTTATAGACGCCCCTCGGAGCGAAGGCATAGCTCCCGGTGGCCGGAAGGAGGCGGAGTGGCGTCACCTCGGGCGTCCTCTGCGCCCCGTTCCGTCCGATTCCGCCGTACATGTCGTTCGCGTCACCCAGCCCAGAGGCGACCTGCCCGCCCAGTCGTGACGCGAGGGCGTACGCCAAACCCACCGCCTTGTCCTTCGCCGTGTACGTGATGTAGATGGGACCGGACACCTTCCTCTCCTCAATCACTGGGCGGAAGCGGCCGTTGCTCGTTCCGTCGTACTTCTGCGCCATGCCGTAGTGCGAGAAGGCGGCCTGCATCAGGAAGAGCGACTGCACGCGATGCGCGTTGGTGTTTGGGAGGGCGTTGGCCGCCGCAATGACCACCCGCCCCCCGAAGGAGTGCCCCGCCAGGTGCACCTTGAGCGAGGGCAGCTCCTTCTGCACGCGGGCGATCACGACCGCCACACCATGGGCGCCCACTACCCCGGCTCGTGCCTTCATGGTGAAGAAGGTGGTCATGTTGAGCGCGTTGCGCGCCCCCTCGAGGATCGACCCGAGGAGATTGGCGCCCCCCCCGTCGGCGGGGGCGACGGCTTGCCTCCTACCGAGCGTGGCGGCACCTCCACCGGACGTAGCACCGGTGGGGAGGTCGAGGACCGGCGGGGCGAGCGCCGCGAGCAGCTGGTCTCCTGGCGTGGTGGCGCCGGCGACCGGGAGCGCGTCGCTCCCCGGCTTCCCCGTTACCCAAAAGCCTCGCAGCAGGTCGATGAAGCGGCGCTGCGCGGCCACGTCGGTTTCGAGCCTGTCGATCAACGTTGTTGCGGCGGCGAGATTCGCCTTCGACTCCGTGTCGGTGAAGGCCGTCGAGAGCAGTGCCAATTGCTGCGTCAGGGACGCCGTGGTCACCGGTGCGCCGATGGCGTGGAAATTCCCCGGCTTCAACTCGGCGTCGGCATACTTCTTCGATGGCCAGAAGATCGCGACGATCGCCAGCGTGCGCCCCGCGACGCCGCCAACGCCCCCGCTCTCCAACTCCGAGCGCAGGAAGGCGAGGTACTCGCCGTACCAGGTGCGCGCCTCCTTGATGTCGTTGTTCCACCCGTGCGACAGGAAGACGACGTCGGTGACCCCGGGGGTGCGCAGGGTCGCGAGGACTCCGGCCAGTTGTGCGACGGGGAACTTCCCAGTGGCGTCGAACTCGATCTCCGCGTAGGGGAAGCCATTCCTCGTGGGCATGGCAGCTCCTCAGATCGACTGGATCGTCCGCATGAGGTCGAGCAATCCGCGCCCCTGGAAGTATCGGTCCCGATTGAGGTCGGTGGCGTTGTCGAGAAAGAGCGCCTTCACGCGCTCCGGCTGTCCCTGGAACTCCCGGCGCACCGAGAGAAAGGCCGCGATCGCCCCCGAGACATGCGGGGCGGCCATGCTGGTGCCGCTGTCCTCCACGTACTGCACGAGGGCATCGGGCGCCTGCTTGCGGCTTGGTGACCCGGCGCTGCGCTCGCGCGCCACGATCTCTGCCTTCTTCGCTCCCGCGGCGCAGGAAAGGATCCGTTCGCCAGGTGCAAGCAGGTCGGGCTTGCTGCGCCCGTCGCCGGTCGGCCCCTTGGACGAGAAGAACGATGCGCCGTACAGGTGGGGCATCTCGCGGTGGGTCGATCCCACGGTGATCGCCTGCTCGGCGTTGCCCGGATCGTTGATGGTGAGGGCGAGGCCGGCGGCCTTCACGCCGGAGAAGGCGGTCTGCTGGTAGCCATAACCCGAGTTGCCGGCCGCCACCACGACCACGACGCCGGCGCGTACCAGGCGATCGACCTCCACGCAGAGCGGGCTCTGGCCACAGGCGAACCACTCCGGCTCGAACTGATAGCCGAGGCTCAGGTTCACGCCGTGGATCAGGAGGCGGCGCCCCTGCTGGTTGATCTCGTGCACCCGCTGCAGTGCGCGGATGATTGCGGTGGTGGAACCGCGCCCCTCGGCGTCGAGCACCTTCATGCTCACCAGCTTGCACTCGGGGGCGATCGCGCAAATGTCCTCGGTCACCTCGCGCAGGTCGACCATGGCGACCTCTGACTTCTCCTCACGTACCCCGTGTGCCGAGTAGACCTTGCGCCCGCGCGAGGCGGCGTAGGTCTGGTGGTCCGAGCATCCAGCGATGATGCCGGCCACATGGGTCCCGTGGCCGAACTCGTCGGAGGTTGCCGTGTCGCCATTCTCGTCCAGAAACGAGACGTGCTCGACGGGCGATTGGAGGTCGAGGTTGCCATACTTCCGGAAGTGCGGATGCCGGGCGTCGATCCCCGAATCCATCACCGCCCAGACGATCCCCTTGCCTCGGGCGTTGAAGGCGATGCGCGCGGCGTCGGCCTTGACCGTGGTCCCGCTCTTCGTCAGGCAGGCACGCACCTCGAAGTCGGGCCAGATGCGATAGATCCCGCGCCGCTGCCAGGTCCCCTTGGCCTGGTGCACGTCGAGCTCGACCAGTCGCGAGAGCTGCTCGGCGGTGAGCGTGGCCGCGACGTACTGGGCCGGCGACAGCCGATTGAGCGTTGCAACGTACTTGGTGCGCTGCATCGCGTTTGTCTTGGCAGGGGGGCCAACTACCACGTCGGCGACGAGCCCGATCACGAAGTCACGGGCGCCTTGGCGACCACCCATGAAGTCGAGGTTCAGGTCGATCACGACCGGGTGCGTGGGGGGGGCCTCGCCCGGGGCGCGCCGCGCCTCCTCTGCCGCCATCCGGTCGACGAGCGGGATGGCGATGACCGTGCGATCCAGTTGGCCGGGCTCGAACCGTGGTTCGGCATCCCCCGTCCCGCCCGCCGCGGTGGCCCGCCGCTTCGCCCCGCGAGTCGCGCCTCTCTTCCGTGCTGCCATGCCTCACGCCTCCCTTGGGTTGACGCCCTGACATATGTCACGCTGGGCGAGGCGGCAAGAGTTGTGGCGTCGCTGCACAATGGCTCCCCTGGCCAGGCGACTCGCGCCGCGACGTGCATCACGTCAGATTCGGCTGAAACCATCCCTCACCCTGATCGCCTGTCCCATGCGTCGCATTGCTTCGTTCGCCGCAGCCTTCGCACTCGTCGCACTCGTCGCACCGGTCGCCGGTGCCCAGAGCTACACCACCCCAGACCCTGTCATCCGCAGCATCTGGGACGAGGGCATGAACCGGTCGCAGGTGGCGCACCTCGCCCAGGTCCTGAGCGACTCCATCGGTCCGCGCCTCACCGGGACGCCGGGGATGAAGCGCGGGAACGACTGGCTCGTGTCCACCTACAAGGGGTGGGGGGTGGAGGCGAGCAACGAGCAGTACGGAACGTGGAAGGGGTGGCGCCGCGGGGCGACGCACATCGACCTGATCGAACCGCGCGTCCGCACGCTCGAGGGGATGATGCTCGCCTGGAGCGGCGGAACGGCCAACAAGGACGTCGTTGGCGACGTCGTCATCCTTCCCGAGTTTGCCGACTCCACCGCATTCGTGCAGTGGCTCCCACAGGCGAAGGGGAAGTTCGTCCTCGTCTCGATGTTGCAGCCGACGTGTCGTCCCGACGACAACTGGGAGCGCTTTGCCCTCCCTGCCACGTTCGACGCCATGAAGAAGGCGCGGAGCGAGGCGCAGGTGGCGTGGCAGAAGCGCATCCAGGCGACGGGGTATGGCACCGGGCTGGGGACCGGGTTCCTGGGGGCGCGCCTCGAGCAGGCGGGTGTGGCCGGCGTAATCGCCAGCAACTGGTCGCGCGGGTGGGGGGTGCAGAAGGTCTTCGATTCGCGCACCACCAGGGTCCCCTCGCTCGACATCTCCTGCGAGGACTACGGCCTCCTGTACCGCCTGGCCGACAACAAGCAGGGGCCCAAACTGCGCGTGCGCGCCGACGCCGAACAGCTGGGCGAAGTTCCCGTCTTCAATACCATCGCCCGGATCACCGGGACGCAGAAGCCTGACGAGTACGTCGTCCTCTCCGCCCACTTCGATTCATGGGACGGCGGATCGGGGACGACCGACAACGGCACCGGGACGGTGGTGATGCTCGAGGCGATGCGCATCCTCAAGCAGGTATATCCCAATCCCAGGCGGACCATCATCGTGGGTCACTGGAGTGGGGAGGAGCAGGGACTCAACGGATCGCGTGCGTATGCGCAGGATCATCCCGACGTCGTGAAGGGGCTGCAGGCGCTCTTCAACCAGGACAACGGGACCGGGCGGGTGGTGAACTTCTCGGCGTCGGGCTTCACCACCGCCAGCGGCAACCTGGCGCGATGGATGGCGAACGTGCCGGCCGAGATTTCACGAAACGTGACGTTGAGCTTCCCGGGAGGGCCGGCGGGCGGGGGCTCCGACAATGCATCGTTTGTCTGCTACGGGGCGCCGGCGTTCGGGCTGGGGGCGCTGGACTGGTCATACGGACAGTACACCTGGCACACGCAGCGCGACACCTACGACAAGCTGGTGGTCGACGACGTGAAGAACAACGCGGTCCTCACTGCCATGCTGGCGTACCTGGCGTCGGAGGACGCCGAGACGCTGGCGCGCGATCGCCGCGTCTTCGACCGCGGACCGGCGGCGGCGCCCGCGGGGCCGGGCGGCTTTCCCGTCGCGTCGAGCTGGCCCAGCTGCACCGAGGCGCTCCGCGCGTCGTCGGCTTACAAGCGTTAGGTCCCCTTACCCACCCGGTGGCATGGTCAACTTGTCGGAGATCGAGGCCCGGGCGGCGGCGCAGATGGACGCGGCCGCCTGGGGGTACTACGCTGGGGGCGCCAACGATGAAGTGACGCTGCGGGAGAACCGCGCGGCGTGGGACCGTTTGGCCATCCGCTTTCACACGATGGTCGACGTGACCGCCCGCGCCCTGGGGACGACGGTCCTCGGCCAGCCGATCGACTTCCCGGTGATGGTCGCCCCGACCGCGATGCAGAAGCTGGCCCACCCGGAGGGGGAGCTGGCCATGGCGCGCGCGACGGGGGCGAGTGGGACGCTCATGGTCGTGAGTACCACGGCCACGACCTCGCTCGAGGAGGTGCGGGCAGCAGCCACCGGCCCCACCTGGTTCCAGCTGTACATCTATCAGGACCGCGGGGCGACCAGGGCCCTGCTCGAGCGCGCACGCGATGCCGGCTACTCGGCGATCGTGATCACCGTCGACGCCCCGTTGCTGGGGTGGCGGGAACGCGACCTGAAGAGCGGCTTCACCCTCCCGCCACACCTGACGATCGCCAACGCCGTCGCCGCCGGTTCGGGGCACTCTCGTCTCCCGTACGGCGACGAAGAGGGATCGGCGCTCTTCAAGCACCTGAAGGCGCTGCACGACACCGCGCTCACGCCGAACGACATCGAGTGGGCGCGTGACATTACCGGGCTCCCGGTGGTGGTGAAGGGGATCGTGCGTGGTGACGATGCCGTGCGCGCCATCGATCACGGCGCAGCCGGGGTCATCGTCTCCAACCACGGCGGACGACAGCTCGACAGCTCGATCGCCACTGCCCGCGCCCTCCCCGAGGTCGTCGACGCCGTGTCGGGGCGAGGCGAGGTCTACGTGGATGGCGGGATTCGTCGCGGAACCGACATCGTGAAGGCGCTCGCGTTAGGCGCCCGGGCCGTCCTCGTCGGACGCCCCCCGCTGTGGGGGCTCGCCGCGGCCGGCGAGGACGGGGTGAAGGAGGTCCTCCGGCACCTCAGGCTCGAGTTCGACCTGGCCATGGCCCTCACAGGATGCACCTCGGTGGGGGAACTGACGCCCGACCTGGTGGTAGACGCATAGCCCGGCCGCGGTTTCATTTCTGGCTCGCTCCGCCGACATCCGTCCCCTTTCTCATCGCCATGCGCTTGTCTCGTTCGCTTCGCCGTCTCGCCGCCGTCGGCGGCGTCCTCTTCCTTGCCGCCTGCGCCGCCGAGGACCTGACCATCCCCAAGGTGATCCCGATTGAGCAGCAGACCTGGGCGACCTCGCTCCAGGTCACGCTCTCGCAGTTCACCAAGCTCTCCTCCGGGGTCTACTACGCCGACTCCCTCGTGGGGAGCGGGACGGTTCTCACGGGGAACCCGACGGTGTCCGTCTACTACTCGGCATATCTCCCCAGCGGAACCAAGGTCGACGAGCGGCCAAGCAGCGGTACGCCGGTCTGCTTCTCGCTCGCCGGCCTCATTCCGGGATGGCAGTCCGGGTTGCAGGGGATGAAGGTCGGCGGGAAGCGCCGCCTCCTCATCCCGCCCGATCAGGCCTATGGCTCCGGTGGTGCGGGGGCGATCCCGGGGAATTCCAACCTCCTGTTCAACATCGAGCTGAAGGGGACGGGCTGCACGCCCTGAGGACAGGACGCGGATGATGCTCGAGGGGAGCAGCGTCCCCGAGGGAGCGCTCTGGCGACCGTCGCCGGAGCGGGTGGCGCGCACGAACCTCCTGCGCTTTGCCCGTCAGGTGCAAACGGCGGAGGGGGTGTCCTGCGTCGGGGGGGACGGTGCGCTCGACTACCCTGCGCTGCACCGCTGGTCTGTCGCGCATCCAGAGCGGTTCTGGCCGGCGGTCTGGCGGTTCGGCGGGGTGGTCGCCGACGCGCGTCCCCGGGGCACACCGTGGGACGAGGTCGTGGTCGGGGTCGAGCGCATGGCCCCTCCCGACCCGGTGCTGGGGCCACGCTGGTTCCCGGGGGCCCGTCTCAACTTCGCCGAAAACCTGCTGCGCGCGCGTGACGATCGCGATGCGCTGGTAGCGTGGAACGAGGCGGGGCGCTACGCCCGGGTGAGCCACGCCGAGTTGTATCGACAGGTGCAACGCGCGGCCGCCGCGCTGCGCGCGCAGGGAGTCGGGGCGGGGGATCGCGTGGCCGCCTTCCTGCCGAACATCCCGGAGACGGTGATCGCGATGCTCGCCACCGCTTCGCTCGGCGCGATCTGGTCGTCGTGCTCCCCCGACTTCGGGGTGGATGGGGTCCTCGCCCGCTTCGGGCAGATCGCCCCGCGCGTGCTGGTGGCGTGCGACGGGTATCGTTATGCGGGCAAGACGATCGACACGCTGCAGCGGGTGCGCGACATCGTGGCACAGCTTCCGGCAATCGAGCGCGTGGTCATCGTCCCGTACCTCGATCCGGGCGCCGACCCGAAGGTCGTGCGCGCTGCCGTGTCATGGGGCGACTGGCTCGCCACCGGCGATGCGTGGATGGGCGCACCGGGAGCCGGCGCACCGGGGGCCGGCGCACCGGGGGCCGGCGCGGCGGGGGCCGGCGCGGCATCCTTCGAGCGATTCCCGTTCGATCATCCGCTCTACGTCAT
>DAIESF010000296.1 GCA_027346425.1 Gemmatimonadota bacterium
AGCGCGTGGGGCTGGGCGAGCATATCCCGCTCTCGGGCAACTACAGCACCAGGACCGTCTTCATCGACGAACGCCCGCCGCAGGCGCCGGAGGGGCTGGCCGGCACCGGGAGCACGGAAATCACTCCGGGGTTCATCGCGGCACTGGGCATGCGCTTGCGGAAAGGGCGCGATTTTACGGCACAAGACGACAGCGGTGCGCCGCCGGTGGCAGTGGTGAACCAGGCCCTCGCGGCGGAGCTCTGGCCGGGACGCGATGCCGTCGGCCAGCGCCTTCGGCTCGAGAAGGATGGGGCGCGGGTGGAGGTCGTGGGGGTGGTGGACAACGCCAAGATCGTGATGATCGGCGAGAGGCCGCGTGCGATGGTGTATCTCCCGCTGCGGCAGCACCCCGAACGCGCGACCTACATCGTGATCCGGAGCCGAGGGGGTGACCCGTCGGCGGTCACCGCCGCGGTGCGCGCCGCGGTGGCGGCCGTGAATCCGAACATCCTGCTGTACGGCGTCCGCACCATGGCCGCGCACCTGGACCAGGGGATCGCCTTCTTCTTCGTCAACCTGGGGGCCACGCTGGCCACGGTCATCGGGCTGCTCGGCTTGCTGCAGACCATCGTTGGGATCTATGGGGTGCTCTCGTACTCGGTTGCCCAGCGCGCGAAGGAGTTCGGGATCAAGATGGCTCTCGGGGCACGCGCGGGAATGATGATCCGCGAGGTGCTGCGGCAGGGTGCCGTTCTGGTGGGTGTTGGGCTGCTTGTGGGGGGCGTGGTGGCGTTCGCACTCACGCGCAGAATGGGGAGCGTCCTCGTCGGTGTCTCGCCGACCGATGCGTTGGCCTACGGAGGAGCGACGATCGTGGTAGGAGGGCTGGCGATGATATCGTCGTATGTGCCGGCGTGGAGGGCATCGCGCGTCGCGCCGGCGGTCGTGGTGCGAGGAGACTAGCCGCTTCGCATCGGGCAACCGCCCGGGCGCGCCGTCCCTCCCACGAGGGGCGCGCGCCCGGCGTGCATCGGGGGGCGCCCGCTATGATGGCGGTGACGTGGCATCGGGGCTCCACGATTCCCGCGAGGCGTGCGTAGCAGGTGCGGATACGCTGCGCGCCCAGCGCGATATTGCACCGAGCGGGCGCGACCAATCCATGGTCGATGCCGGTTCTCCCTCCTGCCCGAGGAGCACGCGTGTCAAAACACGCCCCCCTGTCCCGATCGGTCGTTCGGTGGTCGATGGTCGCCGTGGCGATCTTGCTCGCCTCTTTCGCCCACGCGGTGTTGGGGCAGGTTCCGTCGGCCGCAGGCACGGCGCGCGCCAGTCGGACGCCCGAGTTGCAGCTGAGCGGGATGCGGCTCACCCTCTCCCCGGCCGATGGTCACCTGGTCGTCATCGCCGACGGAAGCGGGAGGCAGCTGGCGGGGGCACCGTCGGACTCGATCGGCTTGTGGAGTCTCGATCTGAGCCCGGGGAACTCGCCGGCGCGCATCACGGCTGCCGAGGCGGGGCGCTTTTCGTGGCGACGCCTGGGGAGCGGGGCGCTCGAACTCACGTGGGACCGGTTCAGCTGCCGCGCGTCGACGATGCGCGTGACGGCGACCGTGCGCGCACGGCGCGACACCACGACCGCATGGCATATCGCCCTCGCCGGCATCGATTCGCTCCCGGTGGAGACGGTGCACTTTCCCCGCGTGACGGGGATCGCGTCGTTAGGGGCATCGGAAGAGCTGGCGGTCCCCCAGTGGATGGGGCAGCGCGCGCGCGAGCCGCGGCGACTCCTGGCCGGTCCCACGGGGAAGGGGAGGCGCCTGGAATGGGTGTATCCGGGACAGCTGTCGCTGCAGGCGATTTCGCTCACCGCGGCAGGGAAGGGGGGGCTGTATGTTGCAGCTGACGATACGCTTGCCTACCGCAAGCAGTTTGCCCTCTGGGGCGCGGCAGACGGGACCGTGGGATACGATGTCGTGCACGCGCTCTCCGACCCTGGGCGCAACGCCCGCTACGCCCCCGCCTACGCCGCCATAGTCGGCGTGATCGGCGGCGACTGGTTCTCGGCCGCCGAGCGCTACCGAGTGTGGGGGACGCATCAGTACTGGGCTCGCACCAGCCGGTTTGCCACCGGGCAGTCGCCCAGGTGGATCAGGGAGACGGGGATATGGGTGTGGAACCGCGGACGTTCGAACGTCGTGCTCGACCCGGCCGCCCAGCTGCAAAGGGATGCCGGTCTTCCGGTGAGCGTCTTTTGGCACTGGTGGCATCACGGGCCGTACGACACCTCGTTCCCCGACTATCTCCCGCCGCGCGAGGGCGCCGAGGCGTTCACCGCCGGGGTCGCGCGGGCGCACGAGGCCGGGCTGCACGCCATCGTCTACATGAACCAGCGCCTCTGGTGCGTGGAGACACCGAGCTGGACCCGAGAGAACGCCGAGCGCTGGGCAGTGCGCGAGCGCGACGGCACGGTGCGCAAGGAGACGTACAACGTCTTCGATCCCATTCCCTGCGCGCCGATGGATGTCTCGACGCAGTTCTGGCGCGACAAGTACGCCGGGATCGCCGACACCGTGGTGCACCAGTACAAGCTCGACGGGATCTACATGGACCAGGCGGTGCTGAGCCTGGCCTGCTGGAGCCCGGACCACGGGCACCCGGTGGGGGGCGGGCACTACTGGATGGACGGCTTCCGCGCGTTGGCAACGGACCTGCGGCGGCGCGGGGGGAGCCTCCCGTTAGGCTTCGCCGGCGAGGGGGGCGGTGAGAGCTGGCTCCCCGACCTCGACGCCTTCCTCACGCTGCAGGTGAGCCAGGAGCGCTACATCGACCCGGCGAGCGGGTGGGAGGTGCTCCCGCTCTTCCAGGCGGTGTACCACCCGTATGCGGTCACGTACGGGACGTACGGCTCGCTGACGTGGCCACCGTACGACGACCTCTGGCCCGAGAAGTCGCGCCCGGCGAACGCCATGACGCTGCTCGACATCAAGTACCGGCAGCAGTTCCTGCTTGAACAGGCGCGGATGTTCGTGTGGGGGATGCAGCCGACGATTGCCAACTTCCTTCCCGAGCAGCTGACGGCGCGCCGCGCGGAGATCGACTACCTCGAGCGGCTGGCGCGGCTGCGCTACGGCTTCCGCCACTGGTTCCAGGAAGGAACGATGCTGCGCGCCCCAAAGGTCCGCGTGGATAGCGCCGACGTCCTGATGTCGCGCGTCTCGGTCTACGCGGCGCGGCTGGGGGGAGCGACCGAGGCGCGGGTGCGCGAGCCGTTGGTGCTGGCGGGGGCGTGGAAGGCGAAGGACGGGCGCGTGGCGCTGGCGGTGGCCAGCATTTCCGACGAGGGGCAGAACATCGAGTTGCGGATCGACCCCCGCGCATATGGATTGCGGGCCGGGGCCACGCTCGTGCGGTACGGCGATGACGCCTCGCGCGACGTCATCGGGAGGGTGGGTCGCGAGGCGATGTCAGTACGACTCTCGGTTCCGCCGTTGCGCGGGTTGGTGCTGCGCGTCGAGTGAGGCACGGCGACGCGCGGGCCCCGGCGAGCAATTTCCTCGCCGGGGCCGGACGGTGCGGGGGGTCACGACGGCTGCAACTGCGTGTTCTGGGTCGAGATGACGGTCCAGGTGCCGTTGACCTTGGCGACGACGTGCACCATGCGCGTCTTGAGGACGCCGGGTTGTGTCTCGCGGGCCCCGGGCGGGAGCGCCACGTAGCCGGTCAGGCTCTGGTTGCACTCGACGACCGCAGCGAGGGGACCGACGAACTTCAGGCGCGACACCGTGCTCGCGAGCCGGCTTCCCTTGAATGGCCCATTGAACAGGAACGCATGCCGGTCGCGAATGGCGGTGTTTCCATCCATGGTTTGCCCGAGAATGTTGACGAACTGGGCGTCGGACGAGAACTCCTTGCTCCACGCGACGGCGTCCATGGCGCTCCACGCGGCATCGAGGCGAGACACCACACCAAGGATGGCGACGGAATCCGAGACGACATTGGCGGCTGTCGGGCGATCCAGGACGACGGAGGCGGCTGGTGCGGTGGCGAGCCGTCGTCGTTCGAGCAGCCAGCGAGCGCGACGGCTGCGGCGAGGGCGAGCGCGGGGGGGAGGAGACGCGGGCGACGGAGCGAGATGGATAGGCGGAGCATGGCGAGCCTCGGCGGAGATGGTAGAATTCGTGGTCCTCATTCCACCATACCCGAATCCGCCGAGGATCCGATCATGGAGGATGCGACCCCCCGCCGAGCCGACTCGTCCACTCCGCCACGCGCGGAGCAGGTGACGCTCTGGCTGGAAGCTGCCGGGCGAGGCGATCGCGAGGCGTTCGACGCGGCCTTTTCCGGGGTGTACAGCGAGCTTCGGCGCCTTGCGGGGCGCGTGCGCCAGGGGCGTGCGAGCGACACGATGAGCGCGACGGCGCTGGTGCACGAGGCGTACTTCAAGCTGGCCCGGTCGGTGGGGGCGGACGAGGCACCCCAGTGGATCGGGCGGCAGGCCTTCCTGAAGGTCGCGGCGCGCGCGATGCGGCAGGTGCTCGCGAACGCCGCCCGCGATCGCCTCACCGACAAGCGTGGCGGCGGGGCGCTGCGCGTAACGCTCGACGAAGGACTGGGGATCCCCGTGGTGAGCGCCGAGCAGGTGGTGGCGGTGGACGACCTGCTCGAGCGTCTGGAAGCGCTCGACGCGCGGCAGGCGCGGGTGGTGGAGTGTCGTTTCTTTGCCGGGCTGTCGGTCGCGGAGACCGCCGAGGCGCTCGGCATCTCGGCGCCCACGGTCCAGCGCGACTGGCGCAGCGCTCGCGCGTGGTTGGCCAAGGCGCTCGCGGAAATGGAAGGCGACCGCGCGACTACCTCCGGCGAGAGGCCCGAGTCCACGGGGAAGGGGCATGGGTGATCGCCCGCGCGACGACGGTGTGGCGCGGTGGCGTCGGGTGCGGGCGCTGTTCGACGAGGCGGTATCGCAACCGGCGGACGCGCGCGCCATGTACCTCGCGAAGGAGTGCGTGACGGAGCCCGACATTCGCGCCGAAGTCGAGGCACTGCTTGCGGCCGACGCGGCGACGCATCGCGTCCTCGACGCGACGCCCGACCAGCTCGCGGGGGCGGTGCTCGGCACGCATGGGGGGGCGCTTGCCGAGGGGGCGCCGCACGCGTCCGCGCACGTCCCGACCCCAGGGGAGCGCTTCGGCAGCTACGAAGTCGAGCGCGAACTCGCGCGTGGGGGAATGGCGACCGTGTACGTCGCCCACGATCGGAAGCACCAGCGACGGGTGGCGCTGAAGGTCCTCCCGGGACAGGCGACGCTGTCGCCGAAGAGCGCCGAGCGGTTCATCCGGGAGATCCGGATGGCGGCGCGACTGCAGCATCCGCACATCTGCGTGGTCCTCGATTCGGGCGAGACAGCGGGGTTCCTGTGGTACGCGATGCCGTTCGTCGATGGCGAGACGTTGCGTGCCCGGCTCGCGCGCGAAGGGCGACTCGACATCGCGGTGGCCCGGCGCATCCTCGTCGAGGCGGCGCAGGCGCTGCATGCCGCGCACGTCGAAGGGATCGTCCATCGCGACGTGAAGCCGGAGAATCTCCTGCTCTCTCGTGATGGCGCGACGCTGGTCGCCGATTTCGGGATCGCGCGCGCGTTGCAGGTGGCGGAGTATACCGACCGGGCGCAGGAAGACGGGGGGCTGACGGCGACCGGCATGCTGGTTGGCACGCCCGCCTACATGAGCCCGGAGCAGCTCGACGACGCCAGCGACGTCGGCGGAGCGAGCGACCAGTACGCCCTGGCGCTCGTCGGCTATGAGATGCTCGCGGGGCGTCATCCCTTCGCGAACGCGGATGGCACGTTGCCGCGTCGTCGCTCGCGCCGCGGACCGGCACCGCGAGCGTTGCATGAGGTGCGGCCGGAGGTACCGCGCGAGCTCTCGGATGCGATCGCGCGCGCCCTACGTGAGGCGCCGGGCGATCGCTTTCGCTCGATGGCGGATTTCGCAGCGATGGTGGAGCGTGGGGTGGCGGGCGGTGGTCCTGCGCCCGGGGTCGCGTCGTGGCCACCAGCGCTTCGCCTGACGCTCATCGTCGCCGCTGCCGCGATACTCGTCGCTGCGGGCGCGATGCTCCTGCGTAACCGTGACGGCGCGTCCCTTCCGCCAGATGCAACGCGCGCCGTTGTCGCGAAGCACGAGTCGGCGAATGCCCCGGCTCGCCTCGCCGTCCTTCCGTTCGAGAACGTCGGGGAACCAGGCGACGCGTACTTCGCCGAAGGGGTGAGCGACGCGATCCGCAGCTCGCTCGCCAGCAGCAACGGTTTGGAAGTCGTGGCCCGAGCGACGTCGATGAGCCTTCGATCAGGCTCGATGATCGACGTCGCGTCGGTGCGCGAGGTGGGCGCTCGCTATCTCCTGACCGGAACTGTGCGCTGGGCGCGCGGTGAGGCGCGGGTCGTCATCAATCCCTCGCTCGTGGAGATCGTGGAGGGGACGGCGGTGACGCGGTGGGAGGAGTCGATCACCACGGCGCTCGCCGACGTCTTCGACGTCCAGGAACGGATTGCGGCCCGTGTCGCCGCTGCGACGCACGTGGCCCTGGGCCTTCGGAACACGGGGGAGCAGGCCGATCGCCCGACGCGCGACCTCCAGGCCTACGACGACTTCCTCGCCGGCGAGGCGGCGTCCCAGGGCGGGACCGTGATCGACGTGCCGTCGTTGCAGCGCGCCGAGGCGAAGTACGCGAGCGCTGTCGCGCGCGACTCCTCGTTCGGCGCCGCATGGGCACGGCTGGCGCTGGTGCGCGGGTTCCTGCCGTCGCGCGTCTCGATGACGCCGCGCGGGATCGCAGATGCGCGACACGCGCTCGCCATGGCGAAGCGGTTCGCGCCGGGCGATGTGTCGACCCCGTTCGCGGAAAGCCTCGTCGAACGTTTCATCGAGAGGGCACCGGCACGGGCGCTGGAGGCGGTGCGCCGCGGGCTGCGCGACCATCCCACCGACGCGATGCTCCTGTCGCAGGGAGCGATGCTCGAGCTGGTGACTGGCCGCCCCGACTCGGCCCTCGCTCTTCTGCAGCTGGCGCAGCGCATGGATCCGCGATCGCCAGGCGTCTGGTGGCGCCTGGCGCACGTGCACACCTGGCTGCGGCAGTGGGACGCAGCCGACCTGGCGGCGGCGCGTGGGCTGGCTGTGGCGCCGGGGAACGTGCAGCTCCTGCACTGGCGGGTGATGGCCGCCCTCGGACGCGGCGACCTGCCGCGGGCGCGCGCGATGATCGATTCGGGGCTCGCGTCGCCGGCGATGCAGCCCACGTTGCTCCTCCCCTACCTCGCCGAGACGTTCGAGTTGTGGTGGGCCCTGTCGCCAGCGCAGCAGCAGACGCTGCTCACACTCGGCGACTCGGTCTTCGATTCGCCCGCGTCGCGCCTGTTCGTGCGCGCACAACTGCTTGCCGCGCGCGGCGATTCGGGAGCCGCGCGACGAGAAGCTGCGAGTGCGGTTCCGCTCCTTCGGAGCGACGCGCGGCGGTCACCCGAGGTGGGGGCGCAGCTGGCGGAGGCGCTGGCGATCGCGGGTGATCGCGACGCCGGCGCGCGCGTCGCCGAGGAGACGCTGCAGCGGATTCGTGATGCCGGCGACCGGCAATTCGGCCCGTCGCAGCAGTATCTTGCGGCGATCGCCCTCGCCACGGCAGGGCGTGAGGATCGGGCGATCGACGAACTCGTCGGCGTGCTGGCGCAGCCGGTCTATGTGAGCCGCGAATGGCTTCGGATCGATCCGCGTCTGTCGGTCCTGCGAGACCAGCCGCGATTCCGCGCCCTCGTCGGAACGAGTCACTGAACGTCGCCGAGATGCGCAGTGCCGTCGGATACGCGCGCGACGCCATGATGTCGCGTCGCCCTTCCCCCGTCCTCCCTTCCTGCCCACTTTGCGACATCCGCCGGCCGGCCGTCGCGTGCCACGTCGTGCCTGACGCCGCACCGACCGGCGCGCCCCCCGAACACGCCGCATGTACGTCAGCACCCAGTACCTCCGCAAATGGGGCGCCCGGCGCCGCACTCCTCCCGGCTCCCTGGAGGTCATTCCTGATGTCTACTCTCCGGAGCTCGACAACCG
>DAIESF010000297.1 GCA_027346425.1 Gemmatimonadota bacterium
TCGTCTTTCTGTCCGGGTCGCACATGAACCATGTGCCGGTCCTGACCTTTCTCCTGCTGGCGATCTATGGCTTGGTCCGCCAGACCGCCGACTAGAACGCGCATCCCTGGTGGGCCGGTCTGTGTGGCGCGTCCCTTGGAATTGCGGCGACCATTCGCCCGCTCGATGCCGTCGCCTTCGCGCTCCCGGCGGGGCTGTGGATGTTGTGGCGTACCATCCAGCGCCCCTCGCGCGCGACGGAGCTTGTCGCCGCCGGCGTGACCATCGCCCTCCCGATCGCCGGCATGCTTTGGTACAACGCCCAGACGACGGGGAATCCACTCCTCTTCCCCTACGAGGTCCTTTGGGGCAAGGCGCACGGACTCGGCTTTCACCGAGCGCCCTGGGGTGAGCCACACACCCCCGCGCGCGGGGTCGAGCTCATCAATCTGTACTTCCTTCGCCTCCAGACGAATCTCTTCGAGATCCCCGGCCCATCGTTGTTGGCGCCGGTGGTCGCGCTCGCTCTTACGCGCCAGGTCGGGCGCTTCGATCGCTACTTCCTGTGGACGGCCGCCATCATCGTCGCGCTCTACTTCGCGTACTGGGGCGATGGCATCTATCTCGGCGCGCGTTTCTTTCTCGTCCTGGTTCCCGCGCTCGCCCTGTGGAGCGCGCGTTTCCCCAGCGCGGTCCGGGAGCGATTCCCCAGGGCGGAGCTACTGCATCGGGGGGTGGGCTTTGCCATCCTGAGCGCGATCCTGCTGGCGAGCGTCATGACGGTGCCGCACCGGGCGCGCGTCTACCGGAACGGTTTCGCCTCCATGCGGCCAGACCTCAACGCCTTCGCGGAAGGGGCGGGTGTGCGAGACGCGATCATACTTGTCCGCGAGGCCTGGGGAGCGCAGCTCATCGCGCGCATGTGGATCCTCGGTGTCCCGCGCAGCGAAACGGAGTCCATCTATCGCGCCGTTGACGCCTGCACCCTCGATCACGCGCTCGATCGACTGGAGCAGTCCGGAGTACGCGATTCGGCGGCCTTCCGTCAGCTGCAATCACTGACGGGCGATTCCGCGCGGCTCGTGAAGGATTGGATTTCTCCAGACCGCACGTTGCGCTCGCTGCCAGGCGCCCAGTACGTCGGCGACTGTGCGGATCGCATCGCCGAAGATCGCGCCGGATTCACGATCGGCACCTCGGTGCTCGCGCAGGCGCAGGGGCGCAACGTCTTCGCGCGCGACTTGCATGCGCGCGATACCCTCCTCCTGCAGGAGTATCCGGGGCGTCCCCTCTACATGCTGCGGTCTGCCTCGAGCGAGATCGGCGCACCGGTGGTCCTCGAACGACTGCGCCCCGATTCACTTGCTCGCGCATGGGGCTCGCCGCTCCCGCTCGCCGCACCAGCGGCGATGGCACCGCCCGCTCGATAGTCGCCGGGGGGCGCCGGTGCGGGCGGCACCGGCGTGTCGCATCTCGTTGCGCGTCATTAGCCCGGCCGACCCTGCCGTTGCGCGATGGCCGCGCCGTCGGGCTGCCGCAGCGCCGCGCCGTCCGGGCACGCAGCGCGCGAGCAACGCGGATCATTGCTGTCACCGGGGGTAGTATCTCGGGCCACGCCGCGAGACCCGATGGTGCGCCCGCCGTTTGCGGTGCCGTCAGCCGTGTCACCCGGTTCGTTTGGCATCTGGCAGGAGTCGTTATGTTGCAAGGGATTCACCCATCACCCGCTTGTGATGTTTAGTACCACTAGGAGACTTAATATGACAGCCGTGTCTCGTGCCGCTGGTCGCCATGTGCGATCCCTTGGATTCGCTGGCATCGTCTCTCTTCTGGCGGCGTATCCTGGGGGACTCAACGCGCAGGCACCCTCCTCCCCTCCGGTACCACAGATCATCACCACGGCGTCGGGGGAGGCAACCGTTGTCCCCGACCGAGGAGTCATCTTTTTCGCGGTGGAGACTCGCGCACCGACCGCCGCCGCCGCTGGCGCGGAGAATGCCCGCCGACAGACTGCGGTGATCGCCGCCATTCGGGCGAAAGGGATCGCGCAGGAGCAGATCACGACCACGGGATACTCCGTCGGACCGGATGAGCGCTACGACAACGGCCAGCGCAAGGTCACCGGGTACATCGCCCGCAACGCCGTGGTTGTCGATGTCCAGAAGATTGACCAGATCGGCGCCCTCATCGATGTCGCCCTCGGCGCCGGAGCGAACAGCATCGGGGGGCTGCGGTATTACAGCACCAAGCTCGAGACGGCGCGGCGTGCTGCGCTCGAGAGTGCGGTCGCGCGGGCGAAGTCTGATGCGGACATCATGGCGCGCGCGGCGGGGGGAACGCTCGGAATTCCCCTTGAGATATCGGCCAATGACGCGGGGATGCCTCGTCCGATGTTCGAAGTGCTGGCTACCGGGCGGGCAGCGGCCGCTGCCGAGACGCCGGTGTCGGTCGGGGAGCAGAAGGTGACCGTCTCGGTATCCACCAGGTGGACATTCGTCCCCTCGCGATAGGTCATACTGATTCGCTGCCGACGCACGCCGCCAGCGCGCCGCACCAACGCACCTCCGCGGCCAGCACCACCAATGCCCCCGGCGACACCGGGGGCATTTTCTCAGGCGCAGGCTCACTCGAGCAGGCGCGCGTCACATACCTGCCCTACCCACAACGTCGTGGAGAAGCGCGCCAACTCCTTTTCGTCGCACCACCTCGCCTGTGGAGAGCTGTTCCACGTGAAACACTCCCCTCCCTCGCCGACGAGATAAGCCACCGCGACAGGGCTCGAACGCCACCGTGTTTCACGTGAAACGGTGCTGGCACCCGGTCGACTGTCAGGCGATATTCCGCTCCCCGCACTCCTCACTTCGCCTACTCGGATTCCCCGACCTCGTGGCCAGAATCATTGCCGTCGCCAACCAGAAGGGCGGCGTAGGAAAGACGACCACCGCCGTGAACCTGGCGGCGGCGCTCGCCGCCGCCGAACAGCGGACGCTCCTGGTCGACGCCGATCCACAGGGAAATGCGACGAGCGGTCTCGGTGTCGATCGCAGCGGCGTGCGACGCACGACGTACGACGTTCTGCTCGGCCTCTCCGCACCGCGTGACGCGATCGTACGAGAGGTCCAGTTCCGGAAGCTCGACATCATCCCCGCATCCGCCGACCTCGCTGCTGCCGAAGTCGAACTCGTGGACGTCGAGCATCGCGAGCACGCGATGCAACGCGCACTCAACCAGCTTCGCGATGACTACGACTTCATCCTGATCGATTGCCCCCCATCACTCGGGCTCATCACGGTGAACATGCTCGCGACGGCGGATGGCGTCCTCATCCCCCTCCAGTGCGAGTACTTCGCCTTAGAAGGACTCAGTCAGCTTCTCAACACCATCCAGCTCGTCCAGCGAAGTCTCAACGAGCGTCTCACGGTCGACGGCGTCCTGCTGACCATGTACGATGCCCGCCTCAATCTCTCCCGTCAGGTCGCTGCCGACGCACGTGAGTACTTCGGCCCGCAGGTCTTCGACGCCGTCATCCCGCGGAATGTGCGGCTGGCCGAAGCACCGAGTTTCGGCAAGCCCATCATTGTTTATGACGTTGGATCGGTTGGTGCCGTCGCGTATCTCACTGCTGCAAAAGAAGTTATGGCAAGACTAGGAACGTCTGTTTCCCTTCAGTCCAGCAGCCAGCCTCAAGCGCAGTAAACGTCCGTTTGTCGTTCCATGCTCCTCCGACCTTTCCACATGACCCCAAACGGACCCGTGACCGACAAACCACGTCGCCTAGGACGCGGACTCGAAGCCCTGATCGCTGGCGCAGGGTCGCACTCCCCGGTCGTCACCCCCGACGCATCGCTCGAGCCGCCATCGCCGCTCCGTTCGATCCCCATCACCGAGATCCGCCCCAACCCCTATCAGCCCCGCCGGGACTTCAAGCCCGAGGAGCTGACCGACCTGGAAAGCTCCATCCGCGCCAGTGGTCTCCTCCAGCCCGTCACCGTTCGCCCGCGCGCCGATGGCGGCTTCGAACTCGTCGCCGGCGAGCGGCGCTTCCGTGCCACCTCGCGCCTTGGCTGGATCGAGATCCCGGCCATCGTCAAGACGCTCGATGATCGCGAGATGCTCACCCTCGCCCTCATCGAGAACCTGCAGCGTGCCGACCTCAATCCACTCGACGAGGCGTTAGGCTTCCAGCGTCTCATCGACGAATTCTCGCTCACCCAGCAGCAAGTGGCCGACGCCGTGGGCAAGGATCGGTCGACCGTTGCCAACCTCCTCCGCATCCTCCAGCTCCCCGATGGCATCAAGCGGCTCCTCCGCGACGGCCAGATCTCGTTAGGTCACGCCCGCGCCCTCCTGGCCATGCCCAACGAGCGCCTCATGCTCGATACGGCGCGCCAGGTGGTGGAACGTGGCCTCTCCGTCCGTGAAGCCGAGCGCATCGCCCAGGGCGCGCGCCCCCCCGAGGGACGCCAGAAGGCCCCGCGCCCAGCCACCGACCGGGGGCGCGACCCGCATACCGCCGAGTTGCGCCGCCTCACCGAACTCCTGCGCCGTCACCTGCAAACCGACGTGCGCATCACGGTCGAAGGAGAATCGAAGGGCGAGATCAGCATTCGTTTCTATTCCGCCGACGACCTGCAGCGCCTCCTCGAGACAATCATCGGTCGCCCCCTCGACGACGCCTAACGCCTCCCCACGCGCCCCAGCCATGGCCATCTTCAACAAGCCCCCCGGCGATCGCCCCGTCACCCGGCTCGACGCCCCGAATGCCGAACCCACCATGTCCGTCATCGGCGGCGGCATGCGCATCGTTGGCGACATCGAGAGCAGCGGCGTCATCAAGGTCGAAGGCGCCATCGAGGGCTCCATTCGCGGCGCCCGCCAGCTCCTCCTCGGAAAGTCGGGGACAATCCACGGCGACATCTACGCTGTCGATGCCGTGCTTGGCGGAACCGTGATCGGCACGGTCGTCGCCAGTGAACGGGTCGAAATTCAGGGAACCGCTGCGGTCGAAGGCGACATCCATACAAAGAGCATCGTCGTCTTCGAGGGAGGGACGATCAACGGAGCCGTTCGCATGGGCGAGCAGCCCGCGGTCGCCCGGGTGG
>DAIESF010000316.1 GCA_027346425.1 Gemmatimonadota bacterium
CTCGGCATCGGTGCGGGGAGCGAATTGCAGCGCCCGCTGGCGCTGGCGGTCATCGGCGGGCTCGCGCTCTCCACGCCGGTGACGCTGCTAGTGGTGCCGGCGATCCTCGTAATGTTTCGCGGCCGGTCGTGGCGGCCGCCGCCGGCCACATCGTGAGCGAGTGGCGAGTGCAACGTGGAAGAGGGGGCGATTCAATGGCGCTGCCCGCGATGTGCGATCGCGACGAGTGTTCGTCCGACGGCGTGGCCGATGCCGGCGGCTATGAGTACGTCGCTGGCCCAGTGCTTGTTGTTGTAGAGGCGCGATGCTCCCACGCCCGCCGCTGTGGTGTAGAGAAGCGGTGTCACGACACGCGCCGCCGCATGGTGTGATCGCGAGAGCTCAGCGCCAAACGCCGCCGCCGCAGCGAAGGCCACGGTCGTGTGCCCGGAGGGCATCGACGCGTAGTCGCTGCGATAGCCTCGCCCAAAGCGGAATTCGTCGGCGTCCGTCCCCTGCGCGGCGTAGGGGCGTTGGCGGCCGACGATGGTCTTGAGGGCCAGTGTAGTGAGTCCGCCCGCCATGACGGCTTCCGTCGCGTGCCATCCGGCATCAGCGAGGCCATCGCGCCGGGCCAAGCGTCCCGCCGCGTATACGGAGGCGGAGAGGAGCAGCGCTCCGGGATCGCCCAGCCTGCGCAACGTGACCGCGCCCCGATGCAGCGCCATATTGTCCTGGAAGCGCGGGGACTGCAGCGCGCGTGTCCAGCGACCGTCGAACGGAGCGATTGCGAGTGCTCCGATGGCGAGACTCCCTGCAATTGCGAGTTGGCTCGTTGGCCACAGTGGCTTCGCCATGTCGCCTCCCGCGACCGCCCGGTGCTCTGGAAGTGGCACCCGCGCTGCGTCCTCGTGCGAGAGTGTCCAGGGGTCGCTGGTGCGAACTGGCGCCTGTGCGGCGAGCATCCGCGGGAATTGACATGCCACCAATGTCGCGAGCACGGCGACCCCTAGGGATCGCGGCGTCCGTCGCGATGCCGTGACTGTTCGAACCATGGATTGATCGAGAACGAAAGAGTGGGACGCCAGCTCGACGGGCTCCCGGCTATGGGGGCCGTGAGATCCAGGTGCAACGACGCCCGGCCGACACGGGTCGGGAGGAGCCGCAATCCTGCGCCCAGTGTCGCCACGCCGCGCTGTCCGTCCGCGCTGGCCCCTGCGAGATCCCATCGGCGCGACGCCGCTCCGAAAAGCGCACCGCCCAACTGGTAGCCTCTGGTCAAGTGGCGCAGCGGCTGGACGCGTTCCACCGAGAACAGGACCACCCCCTCGGCCAACCCCTTCGCTGGCAGCAAGCGCGCCGTCGGGTCGAAGTCCGTGAGCGAGCGGACGTCCGGATCGGGATCGTGTAAGGCTTCGCCCGCCACATGCGCCACCCACTGCCCGCGCCCGGTTGGGAGGAGTGCAAGGAGTGACGCGCGACCTGTACCCGCGCGCCACTCCGAACCCTGGCGGTAACCCGACCACCAGGCGTCGGTCACCATCAGGGCGCGCGACGCGATCGGCCACGCGCGCCCAACCCAGGCATCGATGTGCTGCATCGGCATTCCGTCAGTCGCATTGCGACCGATGCCGATCGCGGCGTCCAGCTCGGTGCCGCGGGGAATGTCGGCCAGGCGGTCGGACCCAATGATCACCGAGCGCCTGGCGAAGGAAAGCGCACGGCGGGAGAACCCGACCAGCGCTCCCGTGAAGTCGCGTTGCACGTGCGACGGCCCAATCAGCGGAAGTGACCCCAGACTCTCAAGTGCTGCCGAGGCACGTTCGGCGCCAATTCCCAAGCGGTTCACGTTTGCCTCAGATCGCCACAAGCGGCGCTCGACGAGCACGCGCGTCTCGAGTCGTTGCACGTTGTCACCGGCTGCAGACCCAGCGGCAATGGAGGCACGCGAGGCCCGGAGCCAGCCCGCGTCCACGCGCCAGGTGTCCAGCATGCGACTCGACGGCGTGGCGGCGAGCATCGATATCTCGTTCCCGCCACGGTAGAAGCTGCGGGACATGATCGCGGTCAGCGGCAATCCCAGGAACCACGGGTCGGCGTAGTGTATGCCGAACCCTGGCCGCCCATCGTCCATTCGCAGGCTCGTGCGGAGCGAGCGTCCACTCCCAAAGAGGTTCTCTTCGCCGACCGACACGGCCGAGCGCGTACGCCCCACGCGGAGTCGCCCGCGCGTCGTCCACTCGTCGGTCGTACGCAATGTCAGCGTCACACGTCGCTGTTCCGGGCACTCGCGCGCGTCGAGGGCGACGGCCGCGAGGATTCGCTGTCGTCGCAGCTCGCGCAACCCGCGCGCGAGGCGCATCGTATCGAGCGGCGCCCCCACCGGGACGTCGACGAGTCGGCGGATAAGATCCGGCCTCGTGAGGCGGTGCAACCGGCGCGGCAGCGCATCCGCGATGGGAAGTCGCCCCGGTGGACGTGATTCCACGCGAATCGAGTCGACCACAAGGCCGGCAAGATGCGATAGTTCCGCTTCGTCGTGATGCGCACGGCAAGCAGTGGCGACGACCGGCACCGACTCCTGCGCGCCGAGCATATGTGACAGGAGCAGCGATGCGGCCAGCACGGAGTGGCGCGCCAAGGCGCAGGAGACGCCCTGCCGCACATGGGAGGAGCACACGCCCCCGCTCCATGTGCCGTTCCGGCAGGGCGTCTCCATTTCGCGCCTACGACGTGCGGGACTCGCGGTCAAGGCCTGGCTTCTTTACCCGCCGGTCCTTGGCCGCCTCGGCTGCCTCGTCGGCCGGCGTTTCGTGCTTCGCCGACACGATCGCTCCCGACTGTGCATCCACCAGCACCTCTTCGATGCCGGACTTGCCGGGAACCTTGATATCGAAGGAGAAGACCAGGCGCCCCCCCTCCTCCTCGATCTCCTCATCCTTGATGCTGCCGCCCTTCACGTGGTCCACCGCGGTCTTGCGTGCGGCCTCCGTTGAAATTCTTGCCTTCGCCAGCAAGCCGGGCTTCGCTTCCTTCATGGGCTTTGGCGACTGGGCCTGCGCTGCCGCAGAGAAGAGGACGAGGAAGGCGGTCAGTAAGCTGGAGCGGTTCAAGTATCGCATGGAATGCTCTCACGGTTGGAAGTCGAAACACGAAGGGCAGGAGCACCTCGCGTCGCACACGTAACCTGCACTGCGCCACATGACGCCACGCTCACCGCTCTCGAGTCAGCGCGCAAACTTCTGCTACGAGTGCGGCCTGTGCGAAGCCAGTTACAGTCCCTGACCTGTCGCAAGAGTCAGTTGCCATGGCGCGCGGTGATCCAACGCCCGCGCCATTCCGATGGCGATCGCACCGCCAAACAGGCGAGCGGAAATGCCGAGCGTGCTGCGAATGCCATCGGTGGGGCGCGTGGCGAAAAGCGGACGCCCGGTGGCGACATCGACAAGCGGTTGGTGCGTCACCGGGTCGAGTCTCGAGCCAAGGCGGGCGAGCTGCGCTAGCGTGGCGTTGCTGGCGCCGGCCCATCCGCTCTGCACGCCGACCACGAGCGACGGCGCGAAGGGTGGAAGGACGAGACCGCGAACGACGCGCAGTGGACCGTGCGGCACGGGCAAAGCATATGCCACGTTCCCGCGCAAAAGCGCCGCGCGATCTCCGCCGAACTCCTTGTAGAGGTACCCGGGGAGTCCCTCGTTCTCCCCGAACTCGATCAACTGCTGGCGAGGTGCTGGTGCACCGAATGCTGCCGCGACGTCGAACCGCGCGGCGTAGCTCAGGGCCCCCAGCGTCTGCCGTCCGACCAGTCGCCCGTCGACGCGCTGCCACGCGAGCGAGCCGTCACCGCGTTCGTAGCGCAATGCCGCCCCGACTCCCGGCGCGAGCATGTCTCCGCTCACGTTCGGGTGAAACACGACCGAGACCGCGGAGCGCCATCCGCTCCCGTCGTCGATCGCCCGGTTGGGGCGGAATGCAGAGTCTGGATGAATCAGCCCGTAGCGCACATGGGCGCTGACGGAGCGATCGACAACCGGCCCTGTCTCCAGCCACCACTGCAATCGCTCCCACCCGCCAACGGCGCGCGCGAAGGAAACCGTCGCCCCTCGTCGATCGAAATAGTCGTAGTCGTCCGACGTGACCAGCGCCGCCATGATCGACGACTCGAAGTCGACAGTCGGCCGAAAGTCGTTGGTATTGGCGAGCTGCCGGCTCAACGACAGATCGAACCGGCTCAAGCCGCGCGTTAGGCGCGCGAACGCCGTGCCACGCAAGCTCCTTTCGCTCCACGCATACCCTCCGGTCGCGCCGATCGCGCTTCCCGGTAGCCGATCGCGCAGGCGAAGCGTCGCGCTCCAACCCGTAAACGTTCCTTCGACGCGGTTGAACCGGAAGACATCCGACAAGTGGTCGGCGTGAAAGTCCAGACGAGGAGCTCCGCGAGGTCGCCACGCATCAGGCGCGACGTCGTCGAAGTCGCTCCCGCGCGCGCGAGCGGTCTCCACGCCGATTGCGCGCTGCCACACCAGTGCGCCGCGCCCGGAGTCTCCGAGTGCGCGCGTGAGACGCGCGAGCGTCGGTGCAGAGACGCCCAGTCGGTCGACGCTGTCTCTGGATGCCGAAAGCTCGTTGGCACTTGCCTCGTCAACACGGTGACGCCGGAATCGGGTGACGACGCGCACGATCGGTCGTAGCGATGAGGCGAGGGGTGAGCGCACCTGCGCCTCGACACGTTGAAACGTTGGCAGCCAGTATCTCCCGGCGAACTCGCCATTTTCCAACTCCAAGAACACCTCACGTTGAACGACGAGATGTCGCAAGCGCCGCGCGAAACCATCGCGGCCGGCGAGCCGCACCAATTCCCCCCGCATGCGAACGACCTGGAACCTCGATGCATCAATGTCGAGCTCGCCGCGAAAGAGAAGCGCTGGGCCGTGAGCGCTGGCAAGCGGTTGTACATTCAGTCGCACGATGGGGATCGTGCGCCCATCGGCGCGCAGCACTTCAACTGTGTCACCGCCGCCGTAGTCATAGTACGCCCAACGTTCGGGACCGAAGGGATGCACCGCCTGCAGCGACGTGTCCGGTACAGGTGATGCCCCTCCGTCTCGCGACATGGCGACCTGCAATCGGTTGCCATAGAGCGTCGGGAGTATCCAGGGGCGGCGAAAGTACGTGAGCGCCGAGATGGTCGCGGTCACCGATTGAGCGCGATAGCCGACGACTCGCTGATCCAACCCCGCGGTCGCTCGCCACTGCAGCACGCTCTGTAGCTGCTCGACTTGGAGGATGTTCTCCCGGTCCGTTGCAGTGCGCACGAGAATGGCGATTTCACTCTCAGCGATCGCCTGGTATCCGCGCAGCCCGAGTGGTATGCGGACGTTCGCCTGGGCCACCGAGTCTACGAGCGCCGTCAGTCGGGCGTCGTCGCGTGCGTCGGCGCGCGAGCGTATCGTGAGCTTGCCTCCGTTTCCGATGGCCAGTTGAACGCAGAGCAAAGCAGCGAGGAGCATTCGTCCGTGCGGGCGAGGTGAGATCGAAGCCGAAGATGGTCGACTCGACGCCAAAAGCTTGAGAGCCCAACCTGACGGGCGTCTCACAGCGCCCCCCGCCCGCTCCCTACGGCGGAGTCGCTCTCCTCGGGTGGAACCTCACGATTCGTCGCGAGGAATCCAGAACGCGAAACACGCTCCGGTTCCCGCCATTTCTTCCAAATCCAGACGGCCGCCGAGCGACTCGGCGAGGGCTCGGGCGATCGGAAGCCCGAGCCCGGCTCCCTCCACCCTTCCATCGCCCCCGGCCGTCCCGCGATAGAACCGCTCGAAAATCCTCGCTTTCACCGCTGGTGGAATCCCCGGTCCCTCGTCAAAGACTCGTACCACGAACCAGTGCTGGTCGGGAGTCGTGACGACGATCGAGACCGTGCTCCCAGACGGCGCATACTTCACGGCGTTGTCGACCAGGTTGACGACGATGCGCTCCACGTCTGCCGAGCGCCCTCGGACGGGTGCGTCGGGTGTGTCGGCGAGTTGGAGGCGAATATTGCGATCACTGGCTGCCGAACGCACCGACTTCACCGCGTCGTGGACGGCTTCCCCGAGGTCGATTCGCTCGCTGGATACGGGGCGCCGGCGCGCGTCGAAGCGGGCAAGCAGGAACAGGTCGTCCACGATGCGACCCAGCCGTAGCGCGGCGCGCCGAATCGTGGAAAGCGATTCGCGATACTGCGCCTCCGGTCGGTGGGGTTGTTGCAGTGACACGTCGGCTTCCATGCGAACCGCCGTCACGGGCGAGCGCAGCTCGTGCGATGCGTCTTGCAGGAATCGCTCCTGCTGTGCGAACGCGCTTGCCAAGCGTTCGAGCATCTCGTTGAAGACCGCTGCCAGCTCCCCGATTTCGTCGCGCGGATTGCTCGCGACCAGGCGGGCGGAGAGGTTGTCTCGTCCGATCTGCGCCGCCTCCCGGCTCATCGCCGCCACCGGCGCCAGCCCCTTTGAGGCCAGCCAGTACCCGCTCCCAGCCGACAGGAGCAACAACAACGGGATTGCGAGCGAGTACGCGAGCGTGATGAGCTCCTGCGTCTCCGCGTAGCCATGCCATGATTGCACGGCCGCCACGACGAGGCGATGCGATGCGACATCGATTCGCGACGTCGCCACGCGAAATCCCCCCTCATCGTCGTCGACCGTGAACGCCGCCTCGCCGCGCGCAAGCCGAATCGTCGCCACGAGCCGCGCCACGTCCAGGTCCACGTCCTCGGCTTCGGTGTCCTGATGCGAGGAATCGCGGACCGGGCTGCGCCCGACCAACGTGTCGCCGGCGAAGACGAAGAAATCGATCTCCCGAAAGCGATATTCCTTCAACTCCGCCTGGAGCGTCTCCGCAAACGGCGCGCCGCTCGCTGTCTCGGTCGCTACTTCCTCGGCGAACGTCAGCGCGGCGTCGCGCAGGAACCGATCGGCGCGTCGCTTCGACAGCTCACGGTTGAGGAGCAGCGAGCCGATCGCGAAGCTGGTCACGATACCGCCCAGAACGAGCGTGTACCACATGGTGAGGCGCGCGCGAATGGAGCGTGGAAACACGATCAAACCTCGCTTCGAAAGGGGGCGTCCACCAATGCGATTGCCGCTGAGCGGAACGACCACGGCCGGAGCTCGTCGTATCGCACCCGCCCGTCCTCATATTGCAGGGCGTTCCCCACCAGGCGCTACTGACACCTTGACAGCGTGCCCAAGCGCTGCCACTGCGGACAGTGCGCTCCCAGCCGCGCCCGAAACAGCCGACCGTGGTTCCGTATCTGCAAGTGCAGCAGCTCATGCACTATCACGAAGTCGCGGAAGTCGGCAGACTCGTGGAGGAGCGAGCACGAGAGCGTGATCGTCCCCCGCGCCGAGCACGACCCCCACTTGTGTCGCATGGGCTGAATGCGCACGCGCGCTGGCTGCACGCGCAGCCGCGCGGCCCAGCCGTCCACGCGTTCGCGCAATCGCTCGCGCGCCGTACGACTCTCCGTGCCGCTTCGACTCACGTCCGCACCGCTCGCAATACCTCCTCCGCCACCGCGAGCATGCGCTGTCCGTCGACTCCAAAGCGCAACAGCAGCTTGTACAGCTCGGCCTTCAGCTGCCGCTGTTCGCCCATGTTGCTGGCAGCGTTGGGGTAGCGCAATTGAGCATCGCGCATCTCCTTGGCCAAGGTCACCGCATCAGCTGGAAGCGCCTCGAGCAACACCCAATAGATCGCGAAGGTCGCTGCGTCGAGCCCGTGCTCCTCGCGCACGCGCTCGGCCTCTGCTCGCTCGTGCAGGAGCCGTGAGATCTCGTCCAGTGCTTGCTGCGTCGAGAGCTGCCGATCCTCGAGCCGGTCGAGCACCTGCTCGGCGCGATCGGCGAGTGAGATCAGGAACGGCTGCTCGTCGCCGCCTTGCGAGGCGTCACCTCGCAACCTCCGCACGAGGTTGAGCACCTTTCCGTTGTCATCGTCGCCCGTGTCGCGCAGCAGCTCCAGTGACGCGGCGTCGAACTCCACGGCGCGCCCCAACGCATATTCACCCAGCGCCGTGGTGCGCTCGCGAATCAGGCGCTCCGTCTTGTGCGCCACATCGGCGCCGAACGCGCCGCGATGGCCGTATGCGTTGCGCAGAATCGCATACAGATCGGCCAGCTTGTTGTAGGGGGCGATGTAGTCGCGCAGTTCGGGAGAGGGTGACAGGATCTCATAGAGCCCCTCGACATCGCGATAGAAGTCGGCGAACTCCTTGCGCCGCTCCATGTCGAAGAACGTGTCGTTTACCAGCCTGTCGATCACCGCGTCGTTGCCCCCGGGACCCTCCAGCAGGGCCAGGTATCGCGCCCCGTCGCCATCCATCATGGTAAGGAACTGCTCGAGGAGGAGATCGAGGTCCTCGATCACGCTCTCCACGTCGTCCGAATCGAAGGCCAGCGCTTTGCGCAGGTCCTTGAGCACGCCAACGAAGTCGATGATCAGCCCGCACGGCTTCTTGAAGCCGCGCTCATCCTCGTACGGACGGTTGACCCGCGCCACCGCCTGCAGGAGCACGTGGTCGCGCATCGGCTTGTCCAGGTACATGCAGTACAGCACCGGGGCATCGAAGCCGGTGAGCAGCTTGTCGGTGACGATGAAGATCTTCGGATCCTTGTCCGGCTTTGGGAACGCCTTGCGCAGCGCCTTCTCCTCCGTCTCATCGACCTGCAGGCGGGCCACATCCGGTCGCTCAATTACGTCGGCGGCGTTCCGTGTATAGATGGGGACGGTGTAATCGGGCGGGAGGTGCTGATCGAGTGCCTTCTTGTACAGCGCGCACGCCTCGCGGTCGACGGCGACCACGAACGCCTTGTAGCCGAGCGGCTCAACGTTCTCGCGGAAGTGCTTCGCGATGAATGCGGCGACCTTCTCTACGCGGTCGGTCGACTTGAGGAAGGTACGAAGGGTCACCGCTCGCTCGAGGATGCGGTTCAGCTCCTCGATGTCGCTGACTCCCTCCGATTCGGCGATCGAGAGAAACTCCTTCTCGAGGATCTCCGAGGGGAGCGTGAGCTCCATCGGGGCCAGGGTGTGCCGCAGCTTGACAGTAGTCTCGTCGTCGATGGATTCGCGGATGGAGTACTTGTCGAGGTACCCCTGCTCGTCGTCCACGCCGAACGTCTTGAAGGTCCCCTTGCCGTAGGCGGTCTGGTCGATCGGCGTGCCGGTGAAGCCGATGAGCGTCGCGTTCGGCACGGCGCCGACGAGATAGTTTCCGAGGTTGGGTCCTCCCACCGAGCGATGCGCCTCGTCGATCAGGACGTAGAGGTTGTCGCGGGTGCACGAGTCTTTCCGGATGCCGTCGAACTTGTGGATCATCGAGATGATGAGTCCCCGGAAGTCGGCGTAGAGGAGTTCCTGCAGTCGCGCCTTGGACCAGGCATATTCGATGGCGATGCGCGAGCCCTGCATCTCGCCGATCATCCGCTCCACCCATCCCGACAGCTGCCCCTCGAGTTCGTTGCGGTCGACGACGAGCAGGACAGTCGCTCCCGGGAAACGCTGCGAGTCCTCGAGGATGAGGCGCGCGGCGGTGATGAGGGTGAAGGTCTTCCCGGACCCCTGCGTGTGCCACACGAGCCCGCGCCGCTTGTCGGGCGACGCGCAGCGCGCCACTACCTTGAGCGCCGCGCGAGTCTGATGCTGCCGCAGCACCGTCTTGTGCAGCTCCTCGTCCTTCTCGAAGAAGAGGACCCACTCCTTGAGCATGGTGAAGAAGCCTCGCCGCTCGAAGAAGCTCTGCACCGCCTCGCGATAGGTCTCGGAGGTTTCCTCCTTCCAGTTGAAGATCCCCTTGCGGGTGTAGTTCCAGGTGACGCCGTAGTGGTAGTGAACGAGGTGCGTCACGTTGAACAACTGCGGGGCCACCAGGAGCTCCGGCGTCTCCAGCTCATATCGCCGCAGCTGCACGATGGCCCGCTCGATGGCGTCGCCGCTCTTCGGGTTCTTGTTCTCGACGATCGCGACCGGAATTCCGTTGATGGCGAAGACGATGTCGGCGCGATTGGCCTTGCGCTGGCCAATGCGGGAGGCCCACTCGTCGGTCACCTGGAAGGCGTTGTGGTCGACCGCGGAGAAGTCGATGAGCGTGACGTTGCGGCGCCGGCGTTCGTGTTCGTCGTATACGGTGCGGTTGCCGCGCAACCATTCCAGGAGGGTGCGGTTCCCCTCGATGCTCGGCGGGGCGCTCTCCAGGTCGGCGACGACGGCGTCGACGTTCTCGTCGGTGACAAGCCCGGGGTTGAGGCGGAGGAGGGCGGCGCGGAGCTCGTCCTGGAGGAAGGGGCTCCGCTCGCCGCCGCGCTTG
Source organism: Gemmatimonadota bacterium (assembly GCA_027346425.1). Lineage (GTDB taxonomy): Bacteria > Gemmatimonadota > Gemmatimonadetes > Gemmatimonadales > Gemmatimonadaceae > SCN-70-22. The sequence goes on from DAIESF010000316.1 coordinate 10,328, forward strand.
CGGACGGCCTCGTCACGCGGCACGTACGTCCAGCCGATCTCCTCCGCGTGGCGGATGAGGGGGTACTGGACGGAGGCGGCTTCTGAGGCGAGGTGGCGGGTCATGATTCCGTGACCATGTCGGCGCATAGCGACGCGTCGCCGCGACCCACTTGCTTTCTCGGCCCCGCCGAGGCGATACTCGGCGGTCGGGTGCCGCTGGCCGGCTCGATATGGATCACCCAGCCCGACAGCTGAACCGGAGCCGGACGTTCGTCTCGACGGGTGACAAGAGCCCCTGGGCTCTGCCGGATGCGCAGCCGGCTAGCCAGTCGAGATGACGACGCGAAAGTATGCGGGCACGATTGCGACCACCGACTCGAGCGGTGGAGTGCATCTGCCCCCGCCGAGTCCCCTGCAGGGACTCGGCGCTTTCGTTTTGTGGTAGGTGCGTGGCTACTCACCGTCGACCTGGTCGGCGTCCGGCTCGCCCTTCGGCAGCGGTGTAGATCGGCGCGGAAGCCGCTTCTCGTCGGCCTTGAGTCGGCGCTCGACCTTCTTGATATCCTCGGCGGGCGGGAGCGATTCGGGGACGATGTTGCGTTGCACCAGCAGGTCGCGCACGTCGCGATTGTTCTGCACGTGCTTGGCGGTCACCGCGTCCTCGGACGACAGGCCATCCTGCTGCACCTGCACGTTGGTCAGCTCGGTGGCAAAGTCCTTGGCCTTGACCGTGATGGTCGGGAGGAAGTCGGCCAGCGGGCGGTTGGCGGGGACGCCGAGCCGGTCCTTCATCCCCTGCGTGCTGTAGCCGCCGAACAGGGCGGTGTCGCCCCTGGCGCGGATGCGGGCGAAGCCGCTGTTGTCGATGCCGCGCTCGAAGATGATGCGGGACAGCTCCTTCTCGGAGACGGTCAGCTTTTCGCGGGCCCGCACGCGCTCCCACTCGGCCAGGCGCTGCTCGATGAGCTCCTGCTTGCGGGTCTGGACCGCGAAGTAGGTCATCGCGAAGGCGATCTCGTCCTTTCGCGGGTCGCCGTTCTGGGCGATGAGGTAGCACGCGTAGCGGGAGAGGGCGATGTCGGGCACGTTCCGCTGCGCCCCCGACCCCACGTCGACCATTTTCCCGACGTCGGCAAAATGGTCGGCGACCGGCTGGCCGGCCGTCGCGCACGCCACCCTGGCCTTCTCCACCACCTGCTCGAAGTTGCTCCACTTGGCGTAACCGAGCAGCGGTTGCAGCTCGCGGGCGAGCCAGTACTCGGTGTCGTCCTCCTGGTGGACGATGTCCTCGAATCGCGTGTGCAGCCGTGTGATGACGCTCTGTTTCATGTGTCCTCCCCTCCCGTGGGTCCCCCCGCCAAGGCGGTGATGTCGATGTCCAGCTCGTGCACCCGGATGCGTCCCGTCATGAGCTCGTGCAGCAGCGTCTTGAACAGCTCCTGCAGCGTGTCGCGCTTGCGTTCGTGATGGGCGAGTTTGCGGTCGATGCTCTGGAGGGCGGTGGCGATTTCGTGTTGCTCGGCGAGGGTGGGCGGTTGCGGCACCATGAACTGCTTCAAGTCAGCGCACGTGATCGCGCCCTTGGTGCTTCCGCCTGCGGAGCCGATCGCGCGAAGAGCGTCGTAGCGACTCGCGAGGAAGTACCGCACGAAGTCTGCCTCGACCTGTTGGTCGCTGAACTGCAGGTAGGCCAGATGCTGATTGACGGTCGTATCGAAGTTCACCTTCGCGACGTTGCCGAGAGTCTTGCCCTGACCAGTGATGGCGACGAGAATGCTCCCCGCGCGAACCATCGGCAGGTGGCACTCTGAAACCGCGAAGTCCGTGACGAACTGGTCAGCGGCTTCGATGACGCCTTCATGGATCTTGCCGCTGTTTAGCCACGGGATCTTCCCGCCACTCCAGAAAGCCTCGTTGTCGCGCTTTGGCGTCGATCCGTTGCCGATGCGTCCAAGCCGGCCCAGCGGGACAACCTCCCAACTCTCCGGTACCATCCCAATCTCCGTCTCCTTCTGCGCCTCCCCGCGCAGCCCGCGCGTGAAGAACTGCCGCATCGCCGCCTGCTTCAGTTCGCGCACCGTGACGACCAGTTGCTCCTGCACCTCGATGGCGCGCTGGACTTTCCAGAGAATGGCGGCGATGCGGAGTTGTTCGGAATGCGGCGCCGAGGGATAGACGAGCTCACGAACAGCACCCTCAGGTACCCGCTGGCGCCCCGTCGAACCTTCCATTCTTGCAACAAGGCTCGCGCGCACCTCGGGGTGCAGCAAGTAGTAGAAGAGGAAGCGGTTTTCGGCCTGCTCGGAGATCGACTGAATGGGAATCAGTTCGGTTGAGCCAATCCCGAACGATGACGGAAACGACGACGCGATTGCCTGTTTCCCGTTCTCGAAGGACGGCGTGATCTTCGACAGCAAGACATCGCCGCGCTCGAAGTACGTACCACTAGTCAGGGCGTCTGGAGCGCGCCACTCAACGCGCAGCGGCTCCCGCCCACCGAGGGGAATCGCGTCCATGGGTACGAATGCGATCCGATCGTAGTTTCGGACGCTCACGTCGCGCGGCTTCTTGGTAATTCGAAAGTCGGACGCGACCGCCTTCCACGACCAACCTTCAGGCAGCGCTGACTCAAATAGGGTCATCCAGGTGTGACCTCGAGGCGCTCGAATAGCTGCCCGATCTCTTGGTCTAGTACGCTCGCTTCCGCGTTCAGCGTCGCCAGTCGCGCAAGAAGGTCCGGCAGCGGCACGAACTCATTCTCGGAGCTGCTGACCACATACCGACTCGGCGACAAGTTGAAATCATTCCCCGCCACTTCCTCCGTCGTCACCACCGCCGAGAACCCCTCCACCACATCGCCAGCCGCAACCACACGCGCCACCCTGGACAATCCATCCTCGGTGAGATAGTTCTTCGGCGCCCCCTTCCGGAACTCGCGGCTCGCATTCACCAGCACGATCTTCCCGCGCCGGTCCTTCGGCTTCTCCTTGCGCAGCACGACGATGATGCCGGCCGCGGTCGTGTTGTAGAACAGGTTGTCGGGAAGAAGGATGACCGCGTCGATCAGGTCATGCTCCACGAACCAGCGTCGGATGTTGCGCTCCCGGTCTTCGTTCTTGCTCCCGCTCCCGCGCGTGACCGCTCCGGTGTCGAGCACCACGGCGGCACGTCCATCGGCCTTGAGCGAGGCGATCGTGTGCTGCAGCCAGGCCCAGTCGCCCTTTCCGATCGTAACGCCACCCTGCGACTCGAAGCGATCGAGTTCGTCGCGCTCGAACAGTTCTGGGTCGAACGGCTGGTTCCACATCGGGTTGGCCACCACGATGTCGAACTTGCGCAGCTTGCCGTCGGCCGAGCGGTACTTCGGGTTGCGCATCGAGTCGCCGCGCAGCACCTCGCCATCCATGTCGTGGATGATCTTGTTCATGCAGGCGATGGCGTAGCTGGCTCCCGTCAACTCCTGGCCGTAGAGCTTGAGCGGGACCTTGGATGCGCGATCGAGCTGGCGGCAGACGAGCTGGAGCTTGATCAGCAGCCCAAACGACCCACACGCATAGTCGTAGCACTCCTCCCCCGGGCGCGGGCGGAGGATCTCGGCCATCAGGAAGCCGACCTCCGTGGGGGTGAAGAACTCCCCGGCGCTCTGCCCCTGCCCCTCGGCGAACTTGCGCAGGAGGTACTCGTAGCAGCGGCCGAGGAAGTCGGGCTCCACGTCGCTCAGCCCCAGGCGGTAGCGCGGGTCGGAGAAGGTCTCGATGACCCCCTTGAGCGCCGAGTCGCTGATCTCGCGTTCCCCGTTCCGCGTCTCGTTGTAGTCGACGATGTCGACCACCCCGGCGAGCGAGGGGTTGTGGCGCACGATGGCGCGGATGGTCGCGGTGACCTGCTCGCCCAACGACTTGGGCGCACGGTCTGCGGGCCAGTCAAAGCGCTCGCGCCCGCTCAGCACCGGCCAGCGGGCTTCGGGAGGGATGTAGAAGCGCACGATGCGTGTCGTGGCGTCGCTCTCGGCCTCGGCTTCGACCACGCTGAGCGCCGTCTTGCGGTCGCCGAACTGCTCGGTGAGGCGCGCCAGTTCGTCGTCGAAGACGTCGGAGAGGCGCTTGAGGAAGAGCAGGGGGAGGAGGTAATCCTTGAACTTGGGGGCGTCCTTTTCGCCGCGGATGGAGCAGGCGGCGTCCCAGAGCATCTGTTCCATGCTCTTGTTGGAGAGGACGGATGAGCGGGCGGTGCCGCGGCGGCGGCGGGTGGCGGGCGCTGACAAGTCCCGGGCGCCGGCTGATTCGCCTTCGCTCGAGACCGAGGTCAGGAGCGACTTGAGGGCGTCGAGCTGGGCGCGCTGTGGCCTGGAGCGCCCGCTCTCCCAGCGGTTGACGGTAGCGAACGAAACGTTGAGACGGGAGGCGAATTCCTCCTGGCTCAGGGAGAGTTGCCTGCGGAGGGCGCGGATGTCGGATTCGCTGAGCATAACAATATGTTATATCATATAACGCATATAGGCAAATATCGTTTCGCTTTTTCAGTTATGTTCTCTTACTCGCGGACTCTCCATGGCGCTGATCTCGCGAATCGTCCGACGATACCGCTCGAACTCCAGCGGGCCGAGATCACTCTGTGACGCTTCGGCGACAAGCAGAGCGGAGTAGTCCAGCGCACCGCGAGACGCCTGCTGCGATTGCATGACGTCCCGGGTCTGTCGTTCAGCAATGATCGATTGATGGAGCTGTTCGGGCGTCATCCGCTCTCCACTCGGTTGCGAACGATTCCGCGTGGTGCACCTGCTGCACGACCATCGAGGTCAGCCCGGACAGAAGCGACGACGGAGCCGGGCGCTCTATTCTTGTCTTAAGTCTTCGGGCTTCGGCACCGCGTATCGCATCCGCGCCAGAATCCCCGCCGCCCGCCGCGAGGCGATCGACCCCTTGGGCGACCACTTCCGGGGCGACGGGAGCACCGCCGCCAGGCGCGCCGCTTCCTCTCGCGTCAGGTTCTTCGCCGACTTCCGGAAGTGCGTCCGCGCCGCCATCTCGGCGCCGAAGACCCCGTCACCCCACTCGGCGAGGTTGAGGTACAGGTCGAGGATCCGCTCCTTCGGGAGGCAGAGCTCCAGCACCACGGTCAGCCACGCCTCGAGCCCCTTGCGCACGTAGCTTCGTCCTTCCCACAGGAAGAGGTTCTTGGCGACCTGCTGGGTGATGGTCGATGCCCCACGCAGCCGCCTCCCGCGCCGGGCGCGCTCAAGCGCGTTCTCGATTTCCTCGAAGTCGAAGCCGGAATGCAGGTAGAACCGGTCGTCCTCCGAGGCGAGGACGGCGCGGCGCAGGTTGGGTGAAATCTCGCTCCGCGAAACGACGTCGCGTCGCGGATACCACGGCTTCTTGCCCTCACCGATGCGTTGGATCGTGCGCCGCAGCATCACCGTGGTGGTGAACGGTTGCACGAAGTTGAGCGGAAGAATCAGGACGAACGGCCCGGCGACGAGCAGGAGCGTGCCGATGAGGAGATATCGGCGGAGTCGTTTCCAGAGGGTGCGTGTGGAGCGGGCTGCCATGCGCGGGTAATGTCGGGGGCGCGAGGTCGACAGCAAGGGCCTTGCGCATCGCGCCACTCCACGCAGCGCCGCGGGCGCCGAGCGCGTATCCTTACCTGCGGTGACACTCTGCGCCGACCGGGGTATTTTCGTGTTCCCCCCCCAAACACCTGCGTCCTGATATGCGCCGTTCACGCACGATTCGTCGACTCCTCCCGCTCCTCGCCCTCGCGGCGAGCGCGCTCCCCGTCGCCAGCGCCCATGCTCAAGGTCGCGTGCGCACCGGCATCGAGGTCCTCGTCTCCGACTCGCTTCACCTCATCACGGGAAAGCGCGTGGGACTCATCACCAATCACAGCGGTGTGGGACCCGGGGGAAAGAGCACGATCGACATCCTCTTCAATACCCCCGGCGTTCGCCTCACCGCGCTCTACGGTCCCGAGCACGGCATCCGCGGTGTTGCACGCGCCGGCGATCACATCGCGTCGTCGGTCGATTCGGCCACCGGCGTCCCCGTCTACTCGCTGTACGGCGACACGCGTGCCCCGACACCGGACATGCTCAAGGACGTGGATGTC
>DAIESF010000321.1 GCA_027346425.1 Gemmatimonadota bacterium
TGCCTTCTTGGCCTTCGCCCCGCGTCCTCCGCGACCGCCCTTTGGAGCGCCGCCCCCTCCCTCGGCGCCCTTCGCCTCCTTGGGCGCCTTCGCCTCCTTCGCGGCGGGTCGCGGGGCCTTGCCACTGTCCTTTGCAGGAGCCTTGGCTTCGGGCTTCGGCTTGCCACCTCGCGAGCGCGGGCGAGCTCCCTTGCCACGTTCGGCGGCCGGGGCTTCCGCGCTCGGCTCGGCAACCGTCACCGGAGCCGCCGTCTCTGCTGCGTGCGTCGACGGCACGTCTTCCACGACGCCAACCATCAGCAGCTCTGGCGGCGGGCCCGACGGGCCGCGACTGCGCCCACCGCGCGCCGGGGCGCTGCGCGGCACCATCCCGCGCGGGACAGCTGGGGCGGTCGGCGCCGCTGCCGCTGCCGCCGCCGCATGCGCGGCCGCTGCACGGTTCAGCTGCTCCGACACCGGCGCGACGTCGGCCGGAAGCGAGACCTCGAAGTCGCTACCACGCCGACGGAGGTCGATCACCTCCTGATCGTGGGCGTCCTTGAGAATCCGCTCGAAGTTCCGCTCGCTCAGGCTCTCGCTGTCGCGCCCGAGGAGTGCATACGCCTTGAGGCGCACCGCACGCGCCGGCACCGCGGCATCGCCCGTGACGAGCGCCGTCGCCGACTGCTTGACGAGGTCGAAGGCCTCCTGTCGCGTGAGACGCTCGCCACTGCGACCGACGTCGTCGCGCGCCTCAACCGGCGCCTCTCCCTTGGGCTCCGGGCGGGCTTCGGCGCGCGGAGCGTGCGCCGTGCGCGGTGCCGGCGCGGTACGCGTGGTTGGCGCGGTACGCGCGGCCGGCGCGGCATGGGGGGTCAACTCCAGTTCGAGCGGTTCGGCCGCAGCGCCCGCCGGCGTTTCGGCGGCCACGGGGACTCCCCGCTCGGCGCGCTCGCCACGCTCCGGGCGCTCGCCGCGATCCTCGCGATCACGTCCGCGCCCGCGACCGCCGCGGCGCCCGCGACGCCCGCCCCGCTCCTCCCGCGCGCCTCCGCCCTCTTCGGCGGCGGCCGCCGGACGGCGGGCCCCTTCTCCTGCCGTTGCGGCTGCCGGAGCACTCCCGGACGGCCCCACCTCCAGCTGGCCGTTCTCGAGCTTGGTGATCGTCACCAGCCCCTTCTCCGACGCATCGGAGACGAACTTCGAGAACTTCGAATAGCCGTAGTTCTTCTCGTCGAAGGTGGCATCGATGTCCTGCATCACCTGCTTGAGGCGGTCGGAGCGCATCACGTCGCCGTTCTTCTTCATGCGACCGATCGCCTCGACGACCAGCTCCCACGGATCCCACTTCTGCACGTCTTCCTCGCTCGACTTCACGAGGCCGGTGAGGGCGTTGTAGCTGTAGTACTCGTCGCAGTTCATGACGAGCAGGTCGCTCGACGACTCGCGGATACCGACGCCGATGACGTACTTGCCGTACTCCTTCAGCTTGGTCACCAACGACGCGAAGTCGGAGTCGCCGGAGAGGAGGATGTACGTCCCGATCTCGGGGCGGGTGAAGACGAGCTCCATCGCATCGACCGCGAGGCGGATGTCGGTGGCGTTCTTCTTCGACGAGCCGTACGCCGGGGCCATGATCATGTCGATCGACGACTCGGCCAGCGGGACGATGTACTGCGGGTAGCGGCGCCAGTCGGCGTAGGCGCGCTGGACGGCGACCTTCCCCTTGATGATGTCCGACGACAGGAGCGAGCGCAGCTCGCCGGCCAGGTCGGAGCGGATCCCCATCGTGACGTTGTCGAAGTCGATGAGGAGAGCGGCGTTAGGCGCGTGCTGGATCGCGGCGCCGTACATGCCGGGAGCGGACGACGGCGGTAACGCCTGCGGGCCCCGGTGCAACGGGGCGATCGGCGCGCGCGGTGTGGCGTGCCGGGGAGTGCGAGCGATCATGTGGTGAGAACGGGTGCGGGCGCCTGCGCGCCCAATGGTTTGGGTGCCGCTCCAGCACGCGCGTTGTCGCGCACCGGGCGAATGACTCCGGCGCCGGCGGTCGCGCACCGTGTGGCCGCTGACCGCTCCCTGCGCCTCCGTCCCCCGGGTGACGGGCCGCGCGCTCACCGACTCCCCACGACGACGCGGAGACACCGATGTCGCACGACCGCGCCGGCACCACCTCGCGGTTGAGGTCACAGTGGACCCCGCTTCCCCAAGGATGGCACGACCGTCGGACGCGGTAATGTAATGCAATCCGAGGCAAAGGGTTAGCATTGGGGCGGGAGACGGGGAGCGGGGGGACGCCGGACGGGGCGACGGGCGGGCGGTCGCGCTCCTGGGAGGCTTGCTCCGGGGGCGGCTGGCGGCGGCAGATGGCGGCGGCAGGTGTCGGAGGCAGGTGGTGGAGGCGACTGCCGGCGGCGACTGCCGGCGGCGGCTGCCGGGGCTCTCGTCCGCTTTGCCCGTGCCCGCCGTCGCACGCCGCTCGCCCGTCCCGCATCCTCGCGCGGCAGTCGTCCGCCCTGCATCCTCCCACTCGCGCGGTTCGCCTAGCTTTCGCGAAACCCCACCACCTGCGGCGCGTACGTGCAATCACCCGGATTTCGCACTCGGCTCGTTGCCATTCTCTCCCTCTTCGCCCTCGTCCCCGCCCTGGCGCTGACGTTGGCGTGGGGGGCGCTGACGCTACAGGCCTTGCCCCTCGTCTCGGGGAGCGCGGCGTGGGAACGGCTCGCCCAGTCGGGGCGACGGGCGGTGGGAGCGGCACGTCAGGCGGCGCTTACGCCGGCACAGCGCGACGCGCTCGACGCGCATGAACTCGAACTCGAGGAATCGGTGACGCAGGCCCGTCGGTTTCGCTTTCTCGCCAATCGCCTCGTCCCAGTGGTCGTCGTCAGTGCCCTCGTCACGCTGATGCTGCTCTGGGTGGCGGCATCGCGCGTGGCAGGACACCTCGCGCGACAGATGAGCCGCCCGCTCCACGAACTGGTGGGGTGGACGGGACGTATCGAGCGCGGCGAGCCGCTTCCCGACGGCGTCCCGGCGCGCGGCGCGCCGGAGTTCGGCGTCTTGCGCGAGCGCATGCGGACGATGGCGCGCGAACTCGCCGTCGGGCGCGAGCGGGCCATCGAGGCCGAGCGCCTGCGCGCCTATCGGGAGACGGCGCAACGCGTCGCCCACGAGATCAAGAACCCGCTGACCCCGATCCAGTTTGCCATCGCTCGCCTGCGCACCGACGCGACCGATGGGCAGCGCGACGCCCTCGAGGTGCTGGAGACCGAAACCCGGCGCCTCGACGCACTGGCGAGAAGCTTTTCGCAGTTTGGCCGGCTCCCGTCCGGCCCCCCCTCCGACATCGACCTCGCCGAGCTCGCCCGCTACACCGCGCAAGCCTCGGTGCCGCAGACGATCACCCTCACCGTCGACGCCGAGCCGGGGCTCCCGATGGTCCACGGCCATCACGACGCCCTGCAGCGCGCCGTGAGCAACGTCCTCCTCAACGCCGTTGACGCGTGCGACGGCACGGGAACGATCCGGGTGACCGTGACGCGCACGTCTATTGGCGGAGCGGATGCGGTCTGCGTCGCCGTGGCCGACAGCCGCAAGGGGATCCCCCCGGACCTCCTCCCCACGATCTGGGACCCGTACGTCACCCACAAGGCGGGCGGAACGGGACTCGGCCTCGCTATCGCGCGCCAGACGATTCTGGCGCATCATGGGGTCGTGCGCGCCGAGAGCGCGCCCGGGACCGGGACGAGGATCGAGTTCGTCCTCCCGGTCTCCCCCTCCACACCCGAGATTGCCTGATGGGACCCGAGGTATTGGTGCCGCTTGGCGCATTCGCGATGGTCACCACGATCGTGACGTCGGTCTTGCGCTACCGCGAGCGCATGCGAACGCAGGACCGCGAGGTGCTGATGCCGACGAACGGCGACACCGCCCTCCGGCTGGAACGGATCGAGGCCGCCATCGAGGCGATGGCCGTCGAGGTCGAGCGAATCTCCGAGGGACAGCGCTTCGTGACCAAGCTCCTCGCCGAGCGCGCCAAGGACGCGCCGGCGATTGCGGCTGGCGAACGACGCGCGCCGTGAGGGTCCGGCACACATGATGATGACCACAGGAGCAGATGTCGCGATGGCCGCGGTCATCCTCGGGACGATCAGCGGGACGGTCATCTCGGTGGTGCGGACCTTCGCCAACCGCGGGATCGCGCGCGACCAGGCCCGACTCGGGGGCTCCGCCGACGTCGAGCAGCGGCTGCAGCGCATGGAACAGGCGATCGACGCGATCGCGAACGAGGTGGAGCGCATGTCGGAGTCGCAGCGCTTCACGGCCAAGGTGCTCGCCGATCGGCTGCCAACAGCCGAACGCGCGCTCCCGCCACACCACACGAGCTGACGGGGAGAATCCACCATGCGCGACCATTTCTTCGCCCAAATCCCCGCGCCGCCGCAAGCTGCGCCCCCGGGGACGGACGCGATCGGTACCGAAACCCGGGACGCAGTACGCAAC
>DAIESF010000333.1 GCA_027346425.1 Gemmatimonadota bacterium
GGCGCGACTCATCACCCACGCCCCCGCCAGCGCGACCGCGAACCACCCCAGCTGCCGCTTGTAGGCGTTCGCCACCGAGGGAATCGGGACATCTGTCTGCCCCGCCGAGTACACGATCGCGATCCCGTACGCCGACAGGAGCAGGGCGATGATGACCAGCGGATAGTCGGCGAAGACGCGCTTGATCAATCGTCCCCCTCGACGTTGGCCGGCTGGATGGCGGGGCGCTTGAGGTAGTGCTCCACGACCTTCGATGCGATGCGAGCCGCCGCATAGCCATGCTCCCCCTGCCAGAGCATCACGGCCACGACGATCTTCGGGTCATCCTTCGGGGCGAAACCGACGAACCATGCGTGGTCCTTCCCGGTCTCGTTCTGGGCCGTCCCGGTCTTTCCCGCCAGGATGACCCCCTGGATGGCCGCGCTCCCCGCCGTCCCCCGTCCCGAGACCACGTCGGCCATCGCGTCGCGCAACCCCGCCAGCTGCGCGGGGGTGAGGTTCATGATCTTCGTACGCTCCGGGCTCCGCTTCACCACCTCCGGGCGGGCCGCGTAGCCGTCGGTGGCGAGAGCGGTGTAGAATCGCGCCATGTTCAGGATCGTTTGGGCGTTCTCGCCCTGTCCGATGGACAGGTTGAGCGTCACGGCATTCGTCCACCCGTTGGGCCCGTAGCGCTTGTTGAAGTACTCCACCGCGTACGGCCACTGCGGCGCCGCCTCGCTCGGGAGGTCGATCCCGCTCCGTTCGCGGAACTTGAGCTGCACCCCGCCGGCGAGCATCCGCGACAGCGAGATCCGCAAGCCGAGCTGGTAGAAGTACGAATCGCACGACTTGGCAATCGCCTGGCTGAGCGTCACCGCGCCATGTCCCTTCTTGTCCCAGCAGCGGAAGTAGCGCCCGCCGTACGTGTACCCGCCCGTGCACGGCTGCGGCATGCGGGTGTCGAAGTCAACCAGCCCCGCCTCCAGCGCAATCGCCGCCGTTGCCAGCTTGAAGGTCGACGCGGGGGCGTACTTCCCTTGCATGGCCTTGTTGTACATCGGGCGCCCCACGCTGTCGGTCGTCAGCTCGCGGTAGTACTGCGCCGATACTCCGCCGATGAACCGATTGGGATCGAAGGCGGGGGCGCTGTGAATGGCCAGCACCGCCCCCGTACGCGGCTCCAGAGCCACCACGCCGCCCACCAGCGAATCGCCGAGATAGCCCGCGATGAAGCGCTGCAGGTCGAGGTCGATGTTTGTCACGAGTGGCGGCGCCGCGGTCGCCGGCCGGTCGGGGCGCGCTCCCGCCTCGCGCACGACGCGCCCGCGCGCATCCACCTCGACAAAGCGCGACCCTTCCAACCCGCGTAGCTGCGATTCGTACTGCTTCTCGAGCCCGGAGCGCCCCACCTGCTGCCCCGACTTGTACGACTTGTATTCGGTCGAGTTGAGCTCGGCCTCGTTGATCTCGCCCGTGTAGCCGGCAAACGCCGAGACCGCAGGCCCATCAGGGTACCGCCGCTTGGGGGCGGCCTGGATGATCAGGCTCGGAAACTCGGTGCGATGCTCCTCGAGCACAGAGACCTGGTCGAACGATGCGTCGGCCAGCACCACCGTCGGGCGGTTCGGGTCGCGCTTGAAGCGGCGGACCGCCGACTCGATCTCGTCAGGTGCAAGATCGATGATCGTCGACAGGCGCTCGAGCGTCGAGCGCAACGAGTCGGAACTCGAGCTCAGGATGGTGACCGAGTAGCCGGGGACGTTCTCGGCGATGACCCAGCCGTGCCGGTCGTAGATGATCCCGCGGGCCGCCGGAATCGGCACCTCGCGCAACCGATTCTTCTGCGACGACAGGCGATACCGGGCGCTCTCCAGCACCTGCGCCCGGAAGAAGCCGCTCGCCAGCAGCACCAGCGACAGCGCGGTCAGCCATGAGGCCAACCGGGCGCGCCGCTGGATGTCGTTGGGGTGAAGGCTCATGAGGACGGCGCCTCGAGCATCCCACGGAAGAGGAGGAGCACCACGACGCCTGTGACCGCCGTGAGCGCCGCCGCCAGCGGTGACCACAGCACGAGTTGCGTCGCCATTTCATACACCCCGCCCTGGCGCGACGCCAGCACGAAGATGGCGTCGAACGCCCACTTCCCCATAAAGAAGAAGAAAGCGTGGAGGAAGACGTTGTCGGAGAAGAAGACCGCCTTGAGCCACGACGCGCCGAAGCCGACGAGCGTCATGGCGAGCGCACCGGCGCCGAACGTCGCCGGTGCCAGCGCATCGCCCACCAGCCCGAGCCCGAAGCCGATCAGCGCCGCGACCCCCGGCCGCACGCGGACCGCGACGAGGAGGACGGCGATGACGAGGAAATCCATCGCCACGCGCCACCCGAAGAGTGGGCGCAGGAAGTAGTGTGCCCCCACGAGCACCACGAAGACGAGCGCCGTGCGCACCGCGCGCTGCAGGTTCATGGGCGTCGCACCGCGGAGTCGCGCCGTGCTGGCGTCGCGGAACGGCGCGCGCTGTCGACGCCGGTCGTGCGCGCCCCCCCCGCGGCGCCTGGCCCCCGCGCACTGTCCGGAGCGGCCGAGTCGGGGGCCGCGGGGACGCCGAGCACCGCCCGCAGGGAATCCATCTGGCGCTGGCGATGTGCATCGGCCGCGGCGCGCAGCAGCGCCAGCGAGTCGCCCGCCGCTGCGGCGCGGCGCGCCGCCGAGTCGGCCCGCGCGACGTTGCCCCACACCTCGTCCAGCGTCCCTCCGCTGACGCGCTGCGGCGAGAGGATCATCACGTTGCTCACGTCGGGCGGATACACCGCCGGGCGCATGAGGTACGTGCGCGACCAGGCTTCGCTGGTCTTGACCTCGCTGAGCACGAAGCCGATCGGGATGCCGCGGGGGAAGACCCCCCCGAGTCCGGAGGTCGTGATGAGGGTCCCCGGCTTGAGGGCGTTCCGGAAGGCGACCCCGCGCAGCTCGAGGAGCGAGCGCTCGGCGTCGTCGCCCACGTGGGGACGGACGATGCCGAAAACGGTGCCGTCGGCAGCCATCGCCGAGGCGCGGAAGTCGGGATGGGTCCAGAGGATGGCGAGGCTGGTGCCCGGGTCGACGGTGGTCACCTGCCCCACCAGCCCGTCAGGAGCAACGACCGCCGACCGCGGCCGGACGCCGGCGCGCTCGCCCATCGTCAGGACGAGGACGTGCTCGTCGCCGATCCCCTGCCCGTGCAGCGCCTCGGCCGGGACGAACCCCCACTGCAGCTGACGGCCGAGCGAGAGCAGGCCGCGCAGCCGCGCGTTCTCGTCGGCCAGCTGGCCTAACTCAGCATTGCGCAATGCCAGCGAGTCGATCCGTGCGGCGACCGCGCCACGCTCGGCGAAGGCCGTGCGCGCGCGCTCGGCGCGCTCCTGCAGCGCCAACAGCGGCGCCACCACCGTGCGCCGCAGGTTGGACGCGATGGCGTCGCGAATGGGGTGCGGGAGCACGGTGGCCAGGAGCGCCAGCAGGGCGCACGTCGACACCAGCGCGGTGTCTGCGCGCGAGCCCGAGCGCGCGGCGCGAGCCATGGCCCCCTCCTACGACGAGAGGACCGACCAGTACTTTTCCTCGTCGTCGAGGATGCGCCCGACGCCGCGCACCACGCACGTCAGCGGGTCCTCGTCGACGTGGATCGGCAACCCGGTCTCCTGGCTCAGCACGACGTCGAGGCCGCGGATGAGCGCCCCGCCCCCGGTCATCACGATGCCGCGGTCGACGATGTCGCTCGACAGCTCGGGGGGGGTGATCTCCAGCGCGCGCCGCACGGCGTCGACGATATGCTGGATCGGCTCCTGGATCGCCTCGCGAATCTCCGAGGAGTGCACCCGCACGGTCTTCGGGATCCCCGACACCAGGTCGCGCCCCTTCACGTCCATCTCGCGCTCGTCGCCCACCGGGGCCGCCGAGCCGATCTGGATCTTGATCTGCTCCGCCGTCGGCTCGCCGATGAGGAGGTTGTAGTTCTTGCGCATGAACTGCACGATCGCCGTGTCGAGTTCATCGCCAGCGGTGCGAATCGACGTGTCGCTCACAATCCCCGACAGGGCGATGACCGCGATTTCCGTCGTCCCGCCCCCGATGTCGATGACCATGTTGCCGGTCGGCGTCTCGATGGGGAGTCCCACTCCGATCGCCGCCGCCATCGGCTCGGCCACCATGAAGACTTCCTTGGCGCCGGCGCCTAACGCCGAGTCGCGCACGGCGCGCCGCTCGACCTCGGTGATCCCCGACGGGACGCACACGATGACGCGCGGCTTGATCTTGAACATCCGGTTCTTGATGATCAGCTCCAGGAAGTACCGGAGCATCTTCTCGGTGACGTCGAAGTCGGCGATCACGCCGTCCTTCATCGGCCGGACGGCAATGATCCCGTCCGGGGTGCGCCCGAGCATGCGCTTGGCCTCGAGGCCGACGCCCTTCACGCGCTTGGTCTCGCGATCGATGGCGACGACCGAGGGCTCGTTGAGGACGATCCCCTCGCCCTTGACATACACCAGCGTGTTTGCCGTGCCGAGGTCAACGGCGATTGCATTGGCGGGGAACAGCTTGCCCGCCGAAAGGGATGGCCAACGCATGTATCTGGAAATCCTGACGCCCCCGCATGGGGGCCGGTAGTCGGAAGGGGGCGACGCGCGTGAGGGAATAAACTAGTGGTGCACGTTAGGTGCTGCAAGGCGTTGCCAGATCACAACCTACGCCCGTGCCCGCGAACAGGGACCGTCCGCTCGTTCGACGCCAGCCCTCGCGCGGGGGCTCGGCATCGCCCTCCCGACGTACCGAACGTCCCGGCGCGTGACGCATGTCACCAACTTGGCGCCAACCAGACACCAATTCGGCGCGCCGCCGCTCAGATGCCGGTGCTGCCGAACCCCCCGGCCCCCCGCGCCGTCGCATCCAGCCGCTCCACCTCCTGCAGGCTCGGCGCCTCGAAGCGGGCGAAGACGAGTTGCGCAATGCGGTCTCCCTGCCGGATGACGATCGGCTCCGTCCCCGCATGCAGGAGGATGACCTTGAGCTCCCCGCGGTAGTCGGGGTCGATCGTCCCCGGGGCGTTGGGGACGGTGATCCCCTGCCCCAGGGCGAGCCCCGAACGCGGGCGCACCTGCATTTCCACGCCGGGCGGCAGGGCGAACGCGAGCCCCGTGGCCACCGCGCGCCGCTCGCCAGGCGCAAAGGTGAAATCCGCCTCGCACGACCGCACGTCGTACCCGGCGCTCTCGCTCGTTTGTCTCGCCGGCAACGGCACGTCCGGATTGTGCGCCAGCCGCATCACCGGCACGGAAAAGGAAGGATGCATGTCCCCGTGGAAACTGGTCCCGGAAGGCGAGAAGACGAGAGGCATGCACCCCTCGTCTTCTCGTCTTCTCGTCTTCTCGCCTTCTCGTCTTCTCGCCTTCTCGTCTTTTCAGCCCACAAACTGCGCCGGCTCGTGGAACGGAAGCCCGAAGGCCTCGGCCACGCCCGGGTACGTCACCTTGCCGTCGACCACGTTGAGCCCCTTGAGGAGGGCGCCGTTGTCGCGCAGCGCCTGCCGCCACCCCTTGTTGGCCAGCTGCAACGCGTACGGCAGCGTCGCATTGGTCAGCGCCAGCGTCGAGGTGCGCGGAACGCCGCCGGGCATGTTGGCCACGCCGTAGTGGATCACGCCGTCCACGACATAGGTCGGGTTCTCGTGCGTCGTCGCCTTGATGGTCTCCACGCACCCACCCTGGTCGATGGCCACGTCGACGATGACGGAGCCGGGGCGCATCTTCTTGAGATCCTCGCGACGGACCAGCTTGGGCGCCTTGGCGCCCGGGATCAGCACCCCGCCGACCACGAGGTCGGCCGTGGCGATCTGCTCGAGGATGTTGTGACGGTTGGAGTGGATCAGCTGCACGTTCGCCGGCATGACATCGGAGAGGTAGCGCAGCCGCTCGAGGGAGATGTCGAGGATCACGACCTTGGCCCCCATCCCCGCCGCCATCTTGGCGGCGTTGATCCCCACGATGCCGCCGCCGAGGATCACGCACTTGGCCGGCGCGACGCCCGGGACGCCCCCAAGGAGGACGCCACGTCCGCCATAGAGCTTCTCGAGGTACTTCGCCCCCTCCTGCACCGCCATCCGCCCGGCCACCTCGGACATCGGGGTGAGAAGCGGAAGCTCACGCGACGGGAGTTCGACGGTCTCGTACGCGATGCAGGTCGCGCCGGAGTCGAGGTGTGCCTTGGTGAGCTTCTCGTCGGCGGCGAAGTGAAAGTAGGTGAAGATCGTCTGCCCGCGGCGCATGTGCGGCCACTCGCGCTCGATCGGCTCCTTCACCTTCATGATCATGTCGGCCTTCGCCCACGTGGCGGCCGCGTCGGGTGCGATCTGCGCGCCCACCGCCGTGAAGTCGCTGTCGTCGAAGCCGCTCCCCTCCCCGGCCCCCTTCTCGATGAGGACCTGGTGCCCGGCCGCAATCAGCGCCTCGGCGCCGGCGGGGACGAGGGCGATGCGATTCTCGTTCGTCTTGATTTCCTTCGGAACGCCAATGAGCATGGTCGTTAGGCTCGCAGAGGATGATTGAGATCTCAGGCCGCCCCCGGCCCGGGGCCGAGGCTCAGCACGGTTTGCACGTCGGGCGCGAAGAACGCGGCCGCGATGGCGGCGACCTCCTCGTCCCGGATGGCGTCGATCTGCGACAGCACGTCGTCGATCGGACGGTACGGCTCTCCATACAGTTCCGTTGACGCCGCGCGATACATCCGCGACGACGAGATCTCCAGCGACAACGTGATCTGTCCCTTCAACTGCCCCTTGCCGGCGGCGAGTTCGTCGGCGGTGAACCCCGAGACTGCCGCGGCACGCATCTCCTCGCGCACCGCCTCGGTGGCCAGCGCCGCGTTCTCCGGCGACGTGGCCAGGTACACCCCGTGGGTCCCGCTGTCCGTATGATAACTGTGGAACGACGACACCGAGTAGGCCAAGCCCATCTCTTCGCGCACGCGCTGGAAGAGGCGCGAGCTCATCCCACCGCCCAGCAGCGCCGAGGCGAGGGAGACGGCGTAGCGGCGCGCGTCGCCGTAGGGGATGGTGGGGGCGCCGAAGACGATCTGCGTCTGCGCCGCCTCCCGCTCCACGTGGCGGATCCCGGGGGAGGCAGCCGCCGGCGCCGGGGGCGACGACAGCGTCTCGCTTCCGCGGGGGACGGCGTCCCACCCGGTGCGAACCAGGACCTCGAGCAGCTCGTCGTGCGCCACGTTCCCCGCCGCCGCCACCACGATCTGCTGCGGCTGGTACCCGCGCGCGTGCAGCGATCGCAGGTCGTCCACGCCGATCGCCGAGACGGTCTCCCGCGTCCCGAGGATCGAGTAGCCATAGGGATGGTCGCCCCACAGCAGCTCGTTATGCAACTCGAAGACGAGGTCGTCCGGGGTGTCGTCGACCATCGCGATCTCTTCCAGCACCACGCGCCGCTCCAGCTGCAAGTCGCTGTCGCGAAGCACCGGGGCGAAGATCAGGTCGCCCAGCACGTCGGCGGCCTGCGTGAGATGCGCGTCGAGCACGCGCGCCTGGAACGCGGTGTGTTCGCGCGACGTGTAGGCATCGAGCGACCCGCCGAGGTTCTCCAGCGACATCGCGATGTCCTTGGCGCTGCGCCGGCGCGTCCCCTTGAACACCATGTGCTCGAGGAGGTGCGACACCCCCATCAGCGCCCTGGGCTCGTGCACCGACGCAATACGAACCCAGGCGCCGATCGAGACCGATCGAACGCCTGGCATGAACTCCGAGACGACCGTGAGGCCGTTGCCCAGCACCGTGCGCTGGACACCGGCCGAGTCGGTCATGGCATGTGCGGTCACGGACTACCGATCACCGCCTCCGCGCCCGCCACGACGACCGCGGTCTCCGCCACCACTGCGGCGCGGGCCCCGATCGCGGCGCTCGCCTTCCTCGCCCTCGCCCCGCTCGCCACCCGCCTCACCCTCGGGAGCCTCTTCCATCCCCTCCGGCTTGGGAAGGAGTGCCTTCATCGAAAGACGAAGGCGTCCGCGCTCGTCGCGATCGATGAGCTTCACCGTCACGCGATCACCCTTCTTGACCACGTCCTCGGGCTTCTCGACGCGGGTGTGGCGCATCTCGGAGACGTGCAGGAGCCCTTCGGACCCCGGCATGATCTCGATGAAGGCACCGAACGCGGTGACGGTCTTCACCGTCCCTTCGTAGGTCTCGCCCACCACCGGCTCGGCGGTGATGGCCATGACCATCTGGCGGGCGCGATCCATCGACTCGCCACCGACAGCCGCAATGGTCACCAACCCGGAGTCGTCGACCGTGATCTCGGCCCCCGTCTCCTCCTGGATCCCGCGGATCGTCTTCCCCTTGGGACCGATGAGGTCACCGATCTTCTCGGGGTTGATCGTGAGCGTGACGATGCGCGGTGCGTACGGTGAAAGGTCCGCACGGTGCGTGCTGAGCGACTTGTTCATCTCGCCGAGGATGTGCAGGCGCCCTTCGCGGGCCTGAGCCAGCGCCTCCTTCATGATCTTGAGGTCGAGCCCCTCGATCTTGATGTCCATCTGGATCGAGGTGATCCCCTGCTCGGTCCCGGCGACCTTGAAGTCCATGTCACCGAGGTGGTCTTCGGTGCCGAGGATGTCGGTGAGGATGGCGTACTTCTCGCCTTCCTTGATGAGCCCCATCGCCACGCCGGCCACGGCCGCGCGCGTCGGAACGCCGGCGTCGAACAGCGCCAGCGAGCCGCCGCACACCGAGGCCATCGACCACGATCCGTTGGACTCGAGGACGTCGCTGACGATGCGGAGCGTGTAGGGGAACTCCTCGAACGGCGGGAGGACCGCCTGCAACGCGCGCTCGGCCAGGTTGCCGTGGCCAATCTCGCGACGCGAGGTTCCGCGCATCGGGCGCACCTCGCCGGTGGAGAACGGCGGGAAGTTGTAATGCAGCATGAACGACTTGGTCGTCTCGGCCGAGGTCTTGATCGAGTCGAGACGCTGCACGTCTTCTGCCGTGCCTAACGTACAGGCCACCAGGGCCTGCGTCTGGCCGCGGGTGAACAGCACCGACCCGTGGGCGCGCGGCAGCACCGACGTGTCGATGGTGATTTCACGTACCTCCGTCGGCTTGCGTCCATCGACGCGATGGCCGGTGGAGAGCACCTGCGAGCGGAGCGCGTTGTATTCGAGATCATCGAGGATCGCGCCGACGAAGCCGGCCCACTCGGGCTTCTCGATGGCCATGCTCTCCTTGACGGCGCGCTTGACCGCTTCGACGGCCTGCACGCGGGTGTGCTTCTCCTTCTGGTTGATCGCCTCGGCGATCTTCTTCTCGGCGGCCTTCTTGACCGCGTCGAGCACTTCGGACGGCGTCTCGGCCTTGGACCACGGCATCTTGGCGACCGACGCCTTGGCGAGGAGCTCGTTCTGGATGCCGACGAGTTCCTTGATCCCCTTGTGGGCCACGGTCAGCGCATCGAGCGCATCGCCCTCGGTGATCTCATTCGCCCCGCCTTCGACCATGACGATCGAGTCCGCCGAACCGGCGACGACGAGGTCGAGGTCGGAGTACTCGAGCTGCTGGAAGGTCGGGTTGAGGATCCACTTCTCCTGCACGCGGCCGACGCGGACGCCGGCAATCGGGCCGAGGAAGGGGATCTTCGACGCGTTGAGGGCGAACGAGGCGGCGAGGAGGCCGAGCACGTCCGAGTCATTCTCCTGGTCCGCGGAGATGACGTAGATGTAGACCTGCACCTCGTTCTTGAACCCTTCCGGGAAGAGCGGACGGATCGAGCGGTCGATGATCCGGGCCGCGAGGATCTCGTGGTCGTGTGGGCGCCCCTCGCGCTTGATGAAGCCCCCGGGGATCTTCCCCGCGGCGTAGGTCTTTTCCCGGTACTCGACGAGGAGTGGGAAGAAGGGGAGCGTCGACTGATTCTCGCTCACCGTGACGGCGGCAAGGACCATCGTCTCGCCGAATGTGACGACGGCCGAACCTGCGGCCTGCTTGGCCATGCGCCCGGTCTCGATGACGAGACGGCGCCCCGCGAAGGTCTTTTCCAGGCGTTGCATCATGTGTGTGACTGGGTCGGATAGAACACAAAACGCGCGGGCCCCACCGGGGCGTCCGCGCGATTGCGTGAGGAGCGACGAGTGCTAGTGACGGAGTCCGAGCTCACCGATGACCTTCCGGTATCCCTCAACGTCGCTGCGCTTGAGATACTCGAGAAGGCGGCGGCGCTGCCCCACCATCTTCAGCAGCCCGCGGCGGCTGTGATGATCCTTGGAGTGCGTCTTGAAATGCTCGGTGAGGTAGTTGATGCGGTCTGTGAGTACCGCCACCTGCACGCGCGTGGAGCCCGTGTCACTCTCGGAGGTCTGGTACTTCGCGATCGTCGCTGCTTTTTCAAATGCCATGTGGTATATTCCTCGCGCGGACAGCCACGCTTGTGCGCTAAGTCATTTGGAGACACCTAACTTACTCGAAGCGCTTACCACTGTAAAGGCGTCCCTCAGTGCCTGAGCGCTATCTCGGAAAGTCTCTCGGAAAGTACCGGGTCGACGAGCTCATTGGCTCCGGCGGTTTCGCGTGGGTATACCGCGGATTCGACCCGGAACTCGAGATCCCGGTGGCCCTCAAGGTCCTCAAGCCGCAGTTCGCGGGAGACCCCTCCTTCGAGGAGCGCTTCCGCCGCGAGGCCTCCACCGCCGCCAAGCTCCGCCACCCCAACATCGTCAAGATCTACGCGGTCGGCCGGGACGGCGACGCCGTGTATTTCGCGATGGATTTCCTCCCCACGGGGCTGGCCGACAAGCTCGAGGCCACCCCGTTCCTCCCAGAGGAATTCGTCATCCGGGTCGGGATCGACGTCGCCCGCGCCCTCGGCTTCGCACACCGCGAGGGGGTCGTCCACCGCGACATCAAGGTCGACAACATCCTCTTCGATACGCACGGCAACGCCGTCGTCGCCGATTTCGGCATCGCCCGGGCGGTCTCCGGCTATACAAACCAGACAGGGACCAACATGGTCGTCGGCACCCCCCAGTACTTCGCCCCGGAGCAGGCGCGCGCGAAGCCGCTGGACGGAAGGGCCGACATCTATTCGCTCGGCGTCTCGCTCTTCCGGGCCGCCACGGGGCGTCTCCCCTTCGAGGGCGACGACTGGTACGAGATCGCCCGGCAGCACGTAGAGGACAACCCGCCGAGTCCGCGGAGCATCAACCCCGCCCTTTCCCCGGCCTTCGAGCGCGTCATCCTCCGATGCCTGGCCAAGCACCCCGACGACCGCCCCGCCACCGGCGAGCAGCT
>DAIESF010000344.1 GCA_027346425.1 Gemmatimonadota bacterium
GGGACTGCAAACGGCGCGCGTACGCCTCGAGCGCGCGCAGCTCGACCGCGAACGCGCCACCATCACCGCCCCCTACAACGGGATGGTCGACCGCGTCGACATCTCGCAGGGCGAACGCGTCGCCGCCGGCGCCAACATCACCCGCGTCGTCAATCTCGACGCCCTGCGCATCGAGGCCTCGGTCCTCGAGCACGACCTCCCGCTCATCAAGGAGGGCGGCGTGGCCGTCATCACCTCCGCCGCGGCACCTGACGAGGCGGTCACCGGGCGCATCACCGCCGTCCTCCCGGTCATCGACTCCACCACCCGCTCGGGACGCGCCTACGTGCGCCTTGCCGGCGGCGGCAAGCTGCGCCCGGGGATGTACGCCGACGTCCGCCTCGAGGCCTCCCGCCTCCCCAACCGCCGCCTCGTCCCCGCCCGCGCCGTCATCGAACGCGACGGCCGCCCCCTGGTCTTCGTGGTCAAGGACGGCCGCGCCCAGTGGGTCTACATCCAGCCCGGGCGCACGAATGGCATCGACACCGAAGTGCTCCCCGACTCCGCCACCGGCCAGATCCCGGTTGCCGTTGGCGACGAGGTGATCGTGGAAGGTCACCTGACGCTCACGCACGATGCGCCGGTACGAGTGATACACACCGAAACCCCGGAGAAGCGAATCGTCGAGCCCGCGAAACGAGAGCCGTGAGTAGCCTCGCCCGCGCCGCCGTCACCCGCCCCGTCACGACCATCGCCAGCGTCCTCGCGATCGTCCTGCTGGGCTCCGTCTCCCTCGGCCGCACCCCCGTCTCGCTCCTCCCCGACGTCCAGCTCCCCGTTCTCACCATCCGGACGCTCTATACCGGAGCTGCAGCGGAAGAGGTCTCGCGCTTCATCGCCGAGCCGGTGGAGGAAGCCATCGCCGCCACCCCGGGGCTGGTGGAGCTGCGCTCCGTGAGCCGCAACGGCGAGGCGACGACGACGGCCCGCTTCGCCTGGGGGACGGACATGCAGACGACGCTCCTCAACATCCGCGAGCGGCTCGACAACGCCCGCTCGCAGCTCCCCGAGCGCGCCGAGCGTCCCACGCTCCTCACCAGCGACCCCGGAGAGCGCCCGATCGCCGTCCTGTCCATGTCGCTCGCCGGCGACATGCGCCAGCTCGCCCGCACCGCCGACGACGTCTTCGCCCGCCGTCTCGAGCAAATCGCGGGGGTCGCCTCGGTAGCGGTGGTCGGCGCCCCCGAGGACGAGATCCGCATCGAGGTCGATCCGGCCCGCATGCGCGCCCTCGGGCTCACGCCTAACGATGTGTCGGCGGCGATCCGCGCCGCCAACGTGAGCGGCGTGGGTGGGACGATCCGGCGCGGGCAGTTCCGCTTCTCGGTCCGCACCCTCACCGAGTTCCGCACCCCGGACGAGATTCGCGATGTCCCCGTCGGACCGGTGGGCGCCGGGATCACGCTCAAGGACCTGGCGACGGTTACCACCACCATCGCCGACCCCAAGACGCTCACTCGCTTCGACAGCAAGCCGGCAGTGGGGCTGGTGGTCTACAAGGACGCAGGAGCCAACACGGTCGGGGTGACGGGCGAGATCCAGCAGGTGGCCCAGCAGCTGCGCAAGGAGTTCCCGGCGATCGGCCTCACCATCGTCGCCGCCCAGGCCAACTTCGTCGTCGACGCTCTCTCCAACCTGGGGCAGGAGATCATCATCGGCGGGATCCTCTCCCTTGCGGTGATCCTCCTCTTCCTGCGCGACTGGCGGATGTCGATGGCGATCGCCATCATGATCCCGCTCTCGGTTCTCCTCGCGCTCGTCCTCCTCCGGGCGCTGGACGTGACGATCAACGTCCTCTCGCTCGGCGGATTGGCGTTGGGCGTGGGCCTCCTGGTCGATAACGCCATCGTCGTCGCCGAGGCGGCGGTGCGCAAGCGCGAGGAGGGGCTGTCGCTCTTCGACGCGGCGATCGAGGCAACGGAGGAGGTGAGCGGGCCGCTCATCGCCGGGACGCTGACGACGCTCCTGGTCTTCGGCCCGATCATCTTCGTACGCGGGCTGGCGGCAGCACTGTTCCGCGACTTGTCGCTGGCGGTGGTGACGAGTGTGGGCGCGTCGCTGGTCCTGGCGCTCACGCTGATGCCGGTGATGGTGGTGGGGAGAAGACGAGAAGACGAGAAGACGGGAAGACGAGGG
This sequence comes from Gemmatimonadota bacterium, assembly GCA_027346425.1. Classification (GTDB taxonomy): domain Bacteria; phylum Gemmatimonadota; class Gemmatimonadetes; order Gemmatimonadales; family Gemmatimonadaceae; genus SCN-70-22. The sequence goes on from DAIESF010000344.1 coordinate 2,176, forward strand.
GATTCGATGCCATTGTCGGACGTCGCCTCGCCGTCTCGTCTTCTCGTCTTCTCGTCCTCTCGTCTTCTCTCGTTAGGCCACTATTGCGAGGTGCTCTACGAGCGTGGCATGCGCTGGTCCCTGGCGAACCCCCAGCCGATCTTCGCGTCGGCGATCGCGCTCGGTGTGTTGACCGTGTGGGTCACCATGCGCCTCCCCCGCGAGATCCTGCCGCAGGTCGACGAGGGCATGGTCGTGGCGTCGGTGCACCTCCCCGAGGGGACGGCGATCGAGGCCACCACACAGCAGGTGGCGCGCATCGAGCAGGCAGCGAAAGCGTTAGGCGCGACCGGGATCTACTCGCGCGTCGGGATCGCCACGGACGAAGAGATTCTCGCCGGGGCGGAGCCAGGCTCCTCGGCCACGGCGCAGCTCCTCGTCCCGGTCCCGCGTGGAGAAAAGGCAGCACGCTTCGCCGACCAACTCCGCTCGGCGCTCCCCGACCTGGCGCAGGGGGCGCTGGCGCTCGACCTGGCGGGGCAGTCGGAGTTCGGGTCGCTCATCGGGCGCGAGGGGCGGCTGGTGCGCGTCGAGATGAGCGCGCGAACGCTCGCCGACGCATCGCGGTGGGCCGATAGCGCGCGGGTGCGGCTGCAAGGGATCACCTCGCTCGCCGACGTGCGCGACCCCAACGGCGGGACGCAGCCGGTGGTCGAAGTGACGCTCCTGCGCGACCTCCTGGCCGAGCGTGGGATCTCGGTCGATGCGGTGGCCAATGCACTCGCGGGGGGGCTCGGAGGCGTCGCGTCGAGCGACTTCCGCGAGACCGACCGCCGCACCCCGATCTCCGTGCGCTTCGGAGGGATCAAGAACGAGGACCTGGGCGAGGCCATGGCGACTCCGGTCAAGGGGATCCCGATCTCGCAGCTCGTGCGTACCCAGGAACGGCAGGCGCCGATCGAGGTCGTGCGCGTGGGGCAGCGTCCCGTGGCGGTGGTGGAGGGGCTCATCGAGCGCGGGGGGACCCGCACGGCGGTGGACGACGTGCGCGCCGCCATGGCGTCATTGCAGCTGCCGAGCGGGGTGACGTGGGAGATCAGCGGGGCGAACGCCGAGCAGGAGCGGACCACCCGCGAGCTGGCCCTCGTCGGCTGGCTCTCCGTCGCCCTCGTCTTCCTCGTGCTGGCCGGTGAGTTTGCCTCGTTCACCGTCCCCCTGGTCGTGATGCTCACCGTTCCGCTGGCGGCAGCCGGCGGGATCCTCTTCCTCTGGCTCACCGGGCAGTCGCTGAACGCGGTGGCGCTGATCGGCATCGTGGTGATGATCGGGATGGCCGACAACGAGGCGGTCGTCAAGCTCGACGCCATCCGCCGCTTCCGCGAGGCGGGGCACTCCATCGAGGATGCGATCATGCTCGGCGGGCACCAGCGCCTGCGCGCCATCGCCATGACCAGCATCACGACCATCACCGGCGTGTTGCCCCTCGTATTCGGGCTCGGGAGCGGTGGCGCGCTGTACCAGCCGCTGGCGGCAGGGGT
>DAIESF010000372.1 GCA_027346425.1 Gemmatimonadota bacterium
CCACCCCGATGCAGTTGCAGTACGGCGACGTTCTCGGCGACAACGAGGGGACCGTCTCGTGGACCCGCGGGCGCGTGACGTACGACGCGGCGTTAGGCGTGCGGGTGGGCGAGGCGCAACGCGGCACGGTGACGTGGGGATCGTTCACCGCCACCTGGTCGCTCCTCAGGGGGACGCTGGCCACCGCCTCCATTGGGAGCTACCCGGTGGACCTGATCCAGGGACTCCCCGGCGGGCGCTACGCCGCGCTCGCCTTGCGCCTCCCCAACGGAAAGTTCCCGTCGCTGCGTCGCGTCCCCCGTCGCCCATCCCTCCCCCCGCCCCCCGAGCGTCCCGAACTCCCCATCACCGAGCGACTCGCGCTCGTCATCGGTCCGGCGCTCGACTCGCTTTCGCTCCGCGAGGTGCTCGTGTGGGCCCCGGGGATCGAGCGCGTCGAACTCATGGGCGACTTCACCGAGTGGGTCCCCGTGCCGCTCATCAGGCAACCGGGAGGGGAGTGGCGCGGCTACTACTACGTGACGCCGGGGATCCATCGCGTGAACCTGCGACTCAATCGCGAGCAGATCGACGTCCCGGTGAACCTCCCGCGCGCGAAGGACGAGTTCACTGGCGACGTGGGGCTGATCATCGTCCGATGACGACGCCGACGCTCGACGTTGCGGCTGCTCGCCCACGCTGCGGCCACATGGCGTGGCGCCGCCGGTGGGAGTGACCGTGTCCCTGGGCGAGGTCGTGCATTGGGTGCGCGAGGTCACGGGGCTGGCCCACGCCGAGCGTGTGGCCGAGGCGGGGCGCGACCCGTGGCGACGCTTCGACCTCGAGCCCCCGCTGCGGGCCTTTGGACCAGGCGCCGGCGACTTTCGTGAGTACCTGGCCCGCGACACGCGGGTCGTGGCTGCGACGCCGCGCGACGTCGCCGACTGGCTGCTCGGGTGCCGCTACGCCGAGGACACGCAGCTCCTCGGCGAGCACGACCTCTGGTTGCACCCGGCGACGTTCGAGCTGGTGCGGAGCGGCGACTGCGAGGATTTCTCGCTCTGGGCCTGGCGCAAGCTGGTGGAGTCGGGGCACGAGGCGGCCTTCGTCGTGGGGATGCGACCGATCCCCGGCGCGCCTCGCGGCCGCCACGCCTGGGTCACCTATCACGACGAGGGGGGGCGGTACTTCCTGCTTGATGCGGTGGAACGGTCGCTGGAGCGCATGATCCGCCCCGTGGCCGAGGTGCGCGGGCACTACGAACCGCAGGTGGGCGTCGACGGCGATTGCCGGCGATTCGTCTTTGCCGGGTTGTTTGGCGAGTCATGGGGGCGACAGCTACGGCTGCGGCGCGCCCGGGCGAGCGGAGCGTGAGGGGCGCGCGTATGCATGCGGGCGCGCTGCGTGGCGCCCGGCGGGGGGGCGCGCCCCCGGCGCTGGGGGGAGACGTATATTTCGCCCGCCACGTGGCAGGCACCGCACGATTCTCCCCCCTCTCCCCCCTTCCGGGCACCGCGCCTCTCCCGGATACGTTCTCCTGGTAATGCTCCGTCAGACCTTTCTCTGGCTTTCCCATCGGCAAGGCATCTTTCGTTTCGTCCGCAACAACCGTCTTGCGCGCCGCTTTGCGAACCGCTTTGTGGCGGGCGAGACGATCGACGATGCCGTCGTCGCCGTGCGCGCCCTCAATGCCCGGAACATTTCGGCCACCCTTGACCTCCTGGGGGAGAGCGTCACCTCCGCCAGCGAGGCACGCGCCACCGCCGACCACTATGTGGCGCTCCTCGACCGGATCGCCGCGGAACGGCTCGACGCGAACGTCTCGTGCAAGCTCACGGCGATGGGGCAGGACATCTCCGAGATGCTGTGCGTGGAGAACATCACGCGGGTGCTCGAGCGCGCACGCGTCCACGGCTCGTTCGTGCGACTGGACATGGAGTCGAGCGCCTACACCGAGCGGACGCTGCACCTGTTCGAGGAGCAGCTCTACCCCCGCTTCCCCGCCGAAGTCGGGGTCGTGCTGCAGAGCTACCTGCGGCGCACGGCGGCCGACATCTCCAATGCCATCGACCTGCAGTGCCGCGTGCGCCTCTGCAAGGGCGCGTACAAGGAGCCGGCGACGGTGGCGTTTCCCGACAAGCAGGACGTCGACGCCGGTTACGTGTCGGGGATGAAGCGCCTGATGTCGCAAGGGAAATACCCCGGGCTGGCGACCCATGACGAGGTGATCATCGAGGAGGCGAAGCGCTTTGCCGCGGACCAGGGGATCGCCGCCGACCGCTTCGAGTTCCAGATGCTCTATGGTGTGCGCCGCGACCTGCAGGAGCGCCTCGTGCGCGAGGGATATCGCATGCGCGTGTATGTCCCGTACGGGACGCAGTGGTACCCGTACCTGATGCGTCGCCTGGCCGAGCGGCCGGCCAACCTGGCCTTCATGACCGGAAACATCGTGAAAGAGCAGCTGGCGGCGAGGCGTTAGGCATGGCTGGCCAGTGGCTCCCGCCCGACCACACGCTGGGCGATGCCAACACCATCGGCGGCTACATGCGGGTGCACGCCCGCCCGGCCGCCTTCGAGGGGTCGGATGGGATGTCGTACTCGGTGGCCATCGAGGCCGATGCCACCGGGGAGGCGGGGCGCCCGTTCGGCGCCTTCTTCCTCTTCCTCCGCTGGCGGCGCGTCGGCGAGCAGGGCGTGGAGGGGCACATCGAGAGCGAGTACCTGGCCTGGGGCGAGACGCGGGAGGCGGCGCGAGGAGCGTTAGGCGCCTGGTCGCTGGCCGACGTGCGCGCCCTGTTGGAGGGACGCATCGGCGGGGAGGCGGGGGGGGCGCCGGGGCGCCGGTGGTGGGACGTGATGCGGGAGGAGCCGTGACGGGAGGAGCGATGCAGGGGGTGGTGCTGCAGGGGACGGGGGGGCAGTGGCAGGTCCGCCTGCCCGACGGAACGACGCGGGTGGCCGCGCTGCGCGGGCGCGTGAAGCACGCGGCCATCGCCAAGCTCGCCGTCGGCGACCACGTGACACTCGAGCACGACGACGGCAATGGCGCCTGGGCCATTACCGAGATCCTGCCGCGACGCTCGCAGTTGGCACGACGCGCCCCCACGGGCGCACACGGCGAGCGCGTGGTGGTGGCCAACCTCGACCAGGTTGTCGTCGTCTTCGCCATGGTCAAGCCCGAGCCGAACGAGAAGATGCTCGACCGCTTTCTCGTGATCGCCGAAGCGAATGGCATCGCCGCCCGGATCGTGATCAACAAGGTGGAGCTGGCCCCGCGCGGCGCGGCGGCGGCGCGGTTCGCCCCCTATGCGGCGCTCGGGTACCCGCTGCACCTCACGAGCAGGGTCACGGGGGAGGGGCTCGAGGGGCTGCACGATGCGCTGCGGGGGCGCGTGTCGGCACTCACCGGACCTTCCGGTGTGGGCAAATCGTCGCTGCTCAATGCCCTGTATCCCGGTATCGACCTTCGGGTGGGCGCGATCAGCGAGTCGGTGAACAAGGGGCGTCACACGACCGTGGGCGCCCTCATGCACCCGCTCCCCGACGGCGGGTACGTCGTCGACACGCCGGGGCTTCGCGAGGTAGGGCTCTGGGGGGTGCCGTCGGGGGAACTCGACCGTTGCTTCCCTGAGTTTGTCCCGGTCCTGGACCACTGCCGATTCGCCGATTGCCGCCACCTCGCCGAGCCTCACTGCGGCGTGCGCGATGCCCTCGCAGCAGGACGCGTCTCGCTTTCGCGCTATGAGAGCTACGTCAAGCTGCGCGAAGAGATCGCCGAGACCGAGCGCGACTGGTGACCCGACGCGACCGGCGTGGCCGAGTGCGAGGTGACCTCACACGTCGCTGGCGCCGAGCCCGGTGCTGACCTCGCGCGTCCGTTGGCGTCGAGGGTGACGTCGCGCCTCGCCGCCGCTCAGGGAGAGAGACGCTCCAGCGTCCACCCTTCGCCCGCCCGCTGGTAGCGCAGGCGGTCGTGCAGGCGACTCTCTCGCCCCTGCCAGAACTCCAACTCCTCGGGGACGACGCGGAAGCCCCCCCAATGTGGAGGGAGCGGGACGTCGCTGTCGGCGTAGGTCGCGGCGGCGCGGGCCACGGCTGACTCCAGCCACTCACGCCCCGGGATCACCGTGCTCTGGACCGAAGCCCAGGCGCCGATGCGGCTCCCGACGGGGCGGCTGCTGAAGTACGCCGCCGATTCCTCGCGTGCAATGCGCTCGACCGTCCCGCTGACGCGCACCTGCCGCTCGATCTCCTTCCAGAAGAAGCAGAGCGCGGCGTAGGGGTTGCCGGTGAGTTCCTGTCACTTGCGCGAGCGATAGTCGGTGAAGAAGACGAAGCCCTGCGGGGTGACCTCCTTGAGGAGCACGATGCGCGCCGACGGGCGGGCCTCGGCGTCGCAGGTGGCCAGCGTCATCGCGTTCGGCTCCAGGGTCTCGGCGCGACAGGCCTCGTCGAACCAGTGATGGAACTGGACGATGGGGTTGGCGTCGACGTCGGCGACGTCGAGTGAGGCGAGCGTGTATTCACGCCGAAGGTCGGCGAGGCTCATCGTCGGTCGGGTTGAGTGGTGGCGTGCCGCACGTCAGCTTCCCTCGACGAGGTCGACCAGGGCGTCGACATCGTAGGGCTTGTTGACGACGTCGATATCGCCGGTGTCGTCGTGGCCGGGGCGCGAGGGCGATGCCATCGCGTCGCCGGTGGAGAGGATGAAGCGGGTCCTGCTGGCGGAGGGGAGGAGGCGCAGGCGCCGGATGAGGGCGCGCCCGTCCATTCCTGGCATGTGCAGGTCGCTGATCACGACGTCGAACGAGCCCTGTTCCGCCAGCCGCAACGCGTGTTCCCCGTTCACCGCGGTCACGACGGCGTGCCCCCGGCGGGTGAGGTAGCGCGACAGCAGTTCGCGGATCACGCCTTCGTCGTCGACCACGAGGATGTCGAGGGGGCGTGATGCCTGCGGGGTGGCGTCGGCGCGCACAGCGCCGGCGGCGTCGCCGGTCGGCATGGCGACGGATGCAAGTGGGAGTTTGATGGTGAAGCGTGTCATGAAGCCGGGGGCGCTGGTGGCCTCGATCGTCCCGCCGTGCGAAACGATGATGCTGTGGACCACGGAAAGCCCGAGCCCTGCACCCTCGCCCTCTTCGCGCGTGGTCCAGAACGGTTCCCAGATGCGCGGCAGGTCGCGGGCGGGGATCCCCGGTCCGTTGTCGGCCACCGTGAGCACGATCGTGTCGCCCGCGATGCGGGTCTCGACGTCGAGCGTGGGGATCCAGCCATCGCCCTCGCGCCGGCGCTCCAGTGCCGACTCCAGCGCCTGGCGCGCGTTCACCACCAGGTTCAGCACGACCTGTTCGAGGAGCGCGCGGTCGGCCAGCACCCATGCCGGCTCTCCCGCCAGCTGCACGTTGGCGCGGATGCCGCGTGTCTCCATGGCGTATCGCTGCGTGTCGACGATGTAGCCGACGATCGCGCTGGCGTCGAGGCGCACGCGTTCGGCCCCTTCCTCGCGACGGGCGATGGTCAGGAGGTCCTTGACGATGCGGGCGGCGCGGCGCGCCTCGTGCAGGATCGTCTCCAGCGCGTGGCGGTCGTCGGATCCCTGCTCGCGCTTGAGCAGGATCTGGGCAAAGCCCGCGATGGCGGCGAGGGGGTTGTTGATCTCGTGGGCGACGCCGGCCAGCGTGCGCCCTAACGCGGCCATCCGCTCGCCGCGACGGACCACCTCCTCCTGTCGCTCGCGCTCGGTGACGTTCTCGGCGATCCCCTCCACGAAGCGGAGTCGCCCGCTGCTATCGTACTCGGCCGCCACCGTGAGCCGCAGGTGTACCAAGCTCCCGTCGCGCCGCCGCGCCTGCACGTCGCGCGACGTTTCGCGCGCGCCGCTCGACAGCTCGGCCAGGCAGTGCTCCCGGTCGTCGCGCGACGTCCACAGCTCGTCCATGCGTCCCGACGAGAGGAGCGTCGCCGTGTCGGGAAAGCCGAGCATCGACGCCAGCGCCGGGTTGGCATCGACCAGCGCGCCGTCGCTGGTGCAGCGGAAGATGCCGAAGCCCGTGCGCTCGATGAGCGAGCGGGTCCAGCCATCCGAGCGGGAGAGGATGTCCGGGGGAGGCTCGCGTCGCTCCGAGGGCGACGCGCCCGGGGCACAGGGGGGCAGGTCCGGCGGAGTGGCGGGGGAGGCGGGGAGCGTCATCGAGAGGGGTCCGGGGCGGGCCCGATCGGTCGGGCACTTCGACCGGCACGCCCCGGAATCTACACGACCGGCGCTCCGGGCGGTGTCCCGCTCGCCCTCGCCGCGGCCGGTCGTTAACCTCCATCGCTCGGGGGGAGGGAACCCCGCGGTCGTCACCTGGCTAGGTGGGGGAAATGGCAGCAGCGACGGAAGGGCATGACACTCGCGATGTGGACTTCGCGCGCGAAGCGCTGCCGTACATGGACGACGTGTACCGCTTCGCCTACTCGCTGAGCCGGAACACGGCAGACGCCGAGGACCTGGTGCAGGAGACGTATCTGCGGGCGTTCCGTTCGTGGCACACCTTCCAGCCAGGAAGCGATGCTCGGCGCTGGCTCTTCACCATCTGCCGGAACGCCTTCCTCCGTTCGCGCGAGAAGCGCCGGCACGAGGTCGAGGTGGAGGAGGGGGACGCGGAATCGCTCGCGTCACTCGCCGCTCCGGAGGACGCCCGCCGCGATGGGCTCGAGCAACTGCTTTCCCGCGTGGACTTGGCCCCGGCGTTGCAGCGCGCGCTCGACGAACTCCCCGAACCGTTCCGGTCCACGGTGATGCTTGTCGACGTGGAGGACCAGTCGTACGACGCGGCGTCCGAAGTGCTCGGGGTCCCGGTGGGGACGGTGCGCTCGCGCCTCTTCCGCGGACGCCGCCAGCTGCAAGAGAAACTGAGGGAATACGCCCGCGACGCCGGCTTCGCCTCGGCGGGGACGACGGGGAAGGAGCAGACCGATGCCTGAGAACACACCGAAGGTCGATTGCCGCTCGGCGATGCAGCAGCTCTGGGACTACGTGGACGGGGAGCTCACCCCCGAGCGCATGACGGCGGTACAGCGTCACCTCGGCGAGTGTGCCCACTGCGTGCCGCACGCCGAGTTCGCCGAGCGCTTCCTGGCGGCCCTTCATGAGACACGGGACGTGCGGTGCTGCCCGCAGGATCTGCGCAGCAGGGTCGTGGCGAAGCTGAAGGAGGCGGGTCTCACGGTCGACTGATCCAGCCCATTGACATACCCCCCGGTGGTATCTAGTATTGATACCACCGGGGGGTATGTGGTACTCCCCTGCAAACATATCGGGAGGCACCTATGGAGCGGATCACGCTGAAGGTCGATGGGATGTCGTGCGGGCACTGCGTTCATGCGGTGCAGAAGGCGATCACGAGTGTCGAGGGGGCGACGCCGGAGCAGGTGGCCATCGGATCGGCCACGATGTCGTTCGACCCGGCCCGGACGTCGGTGGGGGCGCTGATCGATGCCGTGGCTGACGCCGGCTACGACGCGCGCGAAGTGACGTGAGCGCCGCCGATTGGGGCGTGGTGGCGGCCGGCCTCACGCTGATCGCGCTGATCAACTGGTACTTCTTCTTTTCCGAAGGTGATGGGGCGACCGCTGCCGTTTCGTCTGGCGGCGTGGCGGAGGTTCCCATCCTCGTGCGGGGCGGCTATTCCCCGGCGACGGTGCGCGTCCCCCGCGTCACGCGCGTCCGGCTGGTCTTCGATCGCCAGGAAGACTCGAGCTGCTCCGAAGAAGTGGTCTTCCCGGACTTCGGTGTCCGGCGATTCCTCCCCGCGCACGAAAAGACGTCGGTGGAGCTGACGCCGACCGCGGCGGGGACCTACGAGTTCATGTGCGGCATGGGGATGCTGCGTGGGACGATGGTCGTGGAGGACCGGACATGACGACGAGTACGCTCCCAGACACGACGAACGGCGTGGCCGCTGTGCCGCAGGCCACGGCTCCGTCCACGGTGGTCATCCCGGTGAGCGGCATGACCTGCGCTGCCTGCCAGGGGCGCGTCCAGCGCACTCTGGGGAAGACCCCCGGCGTGGTCGACGCCACCGTCAACCTGATGACGAACAGCGCGACCATCGCCTATGACCCATCGCGGGTCGACCCGGAGGCGCTCGTGGCGCGTATTCGCGATACGGGGTACGGCGCGGAACTCCCGGTGGCCGGGCGCACCGCCGCCGAGGAGCAGGAGGCGCAGGACGCGGCGCGGCGGCGCGAGTACGACGAGTTGCGGCACAAGGCGATGATCGCCGGCGCGGCGGGGGTCGTGGCGATGGTGGTGTCGATGCCGCTCATGGCGGCCAACGCCCACCTCGGGATGGGCGAGGCGGCCGACCCCTTCATGCGCTGGTCGATGCGGGTCCTCGATCCCGCGCTCCAGCGCGTGATCCCGTGGGCCTACGCGATTCCGACGGCGATCCTCGGCTACACCCTGCTGGCGTTGACGGTCGTGATCATGGGATGGGCGGGGCGCCACTTCTACACGCGGGCGTGGCAGGCCTTCCAGCACCGGTCGGCCGACATGAATACGCTGATTGCCATCGGCACGGGATCGGCGTTCCTGTTCTCCGCAGCTGCAACGCTGGCCCCCGGCTTCTTCACCAGCCGGGGGGTGGCCCCCGACGTGTACTACGAGGCGGTCATCATCATCATTGCCCTCATCCTTGTGGGGAATGCGATGGAGGCCCGGGCCAAGGGCGAGACGTCGTCGGCGTTGCGCAAGCTGATCGACCTGCAGCCCAAGGTGGCGCGGGTCGTCCGCGACGGCGTCGAGGTGGAGCTTCCGCTGGAGCAGGTGCGCAGCGGCGATGAGCTCAGCGTGCGCCCGGGCGAGCGCATCCCGGTGGATGGCGTCATCGTGTCCGGCGAAAGCGCGGTCGACGAGTCGATGCTGACCGGGGAGTCGATGCCGGTGCCCAAGCGGGTCGCCGACCGGGTGATCGGCGGGTCGGTGAACCGTACCGGCGCGTTCCGGTTCCGGGCCACCACGTTAGGCGCCGATTCGGTGCTCGCCCAGATCGTCACGCTGATGCGCGATGCACAGGGGACACGTGCCCCCATCCAGCGACAGGCCGACCGCATCAGCGGGATCTTCGTCCCGATCGTGCTGTCGATTGCCGTCGCGACCTTCGTCACGTGGTTCGTGGTGAGCGACTCGGCCCCCTTCGTGCGTGGCTTCGCGGCCGCGGTGGCGGTCCTGATCATCGCCTGCCCGTGCGCGATGGGCTTGGCGGTGCCGACGGCGGTGATGGTGGCGACCGGGCGGGGGGCGCAACTGGGAGTGCTCATTAAGGGAGGGGAAGCGCTGGAGCGGGCGTCGCGGGTCAACACGGTCGTCTTCGACAAGACCGGGACGATCACCGCCGGGCGCCCCGAGGTGACCGACGTGCTGCACCGCAGCGCCGAGGTGAGCGAGGTGGAGCTGCTGCGACTGGTGGCGTCGCTCGAGCAGTCGTCGGAGCATCCGTTGGGCGAGGCGATCGCCGCCAAGGCGTCGGCGCTGGGGGCGACCCTGGTGCGGGCCGAGGCGTTCGACTCGGTAACCGGAAAGGGGGTGGTGGGAATCGTCGACGGACGGGCCCTGGCTGTCGGGAACGAGGCGCTGATGGGGGACTATGCGATCGACGTCGCGTCGCTGCGGGCGCAGGTTGACGCATGGTCGTCGCTGGGGCGCACCCCCGTGTACGTCGCGGTGAATGGCGCCCTGGCTGGGGCGCTGGCGATCGCCGACCCGCTCAAGCCGACGGCCGCGCCGGCGGTGGCGGCGCTCGTTCGGCAGGGTGTGGAGGTGGTGATGCTCACCGGCGACACGCACCGCACCGCCGAGGCGATCGCCCGCCAGGCGGGGATCGCCCGGGTAGTGGCGAGTGTGCGTCCCGAGGGGAAGGTGGAGGAGATCCGCCGGCTGCAACGCGAGGGGCGCATCGTGGCGATGGTCGGCGACGGAATCAACGACGCACCGTCGCTGGCCCAGGCAGACGTCGGCATCGCCATCGGGACGGGGACCGACATCGCGATCGAGGCCAGCGACATCACGCTGATGCGCGGCGACCCGATGTCGGTGGTCGATGCCCTCGCCCTGGCGCGCTCGAGTCTGCGCATCATGCGTCAGAATCTCTTCTGGGCCTTTGTCTACAACTCCATCGGGATCCCGGTGGCAGCGGGGGCGCTGTATCCGGTCTTCCGCCTGCTCCTGAGTCCTATCCTGGCCAGTGCGGCGATGGCGATGAGCTCCGTGTCGGTGGTGAGCAACTCGCTGCGGCTGCGCGCCTGGCGTCCACTCTCGAGAGGGTAGCACCATGCACGACACGACCACACATAAGGTGCTCCCGACGGCCGACGAGGCGCCAACCGACATGGCCTGCGGCTGCGGGTGCGCCGTCGACCAGGAGGGGGGGCGCAAGGCGGTGGCCGTCGACCCGGCCATCAAGGCGCGGAACCTCAAGCGGCTGCGTCGCATCGAAGGACAGGTGCGCGGTCTGCAGCGGATGGTCGAGGAAGACCGCTATTGCGCCGACATCCTCACCCAGATCTCGTCGGTGCACGAGGCGTTGCGCTCCACCGGGCGTGAGCTGATGCGCAATCACCTGCGTCACTGTGTCGCGGCGGCGGTGACGTCGGGCCCGGCGGCTGCCGAAGAGGTGTACGACGAGCTCATCGAGCTCATGTACCGGCACGCGCGTTGAGGGCGGGGGTTCTCCCGCGACGCTCCACCCGATAAGCTCACTGCTTCATGCGCATTGCCCGCCGAGTCCTCACCGTCACCGTCGCCTTCCCGTTGTGGATCGTCATGATCCTCAGTGGGGGGCAATGGTGCCTGATGCCCGGGAGCGCGTCGGCGCACCCCGTGGTCTCGAGTGCCATCGGGGGACACGCGATGGCGATGCTGGAGCTGCACGACGACCAGCAGGAGATGGGCGCGGGAATGTCGCATGAGCAGACGCCGCTCGCGACCGGCGCCTCGCATCGCTCCGGCGACGACGCGGCTCCGGCGCACCCGGGGCACGGGGATCGGGGGCAGGCGTGTGCGTCGCAGGCTGCGTGCAGCGTGGCGATCGCCCCGGCTGCATTGCAGCTCACGGCATCGGGTGGGTTCCCGCATTGGCGCCACCAGACACTCACGCGTGAGCGCCCGGCGTCGCACGCCCCCGCTCCCGAGCTCCCTCCTCCGCGCGCCTGACGAGTTCCGCCGGGACGTTGTAGTCCCGGCCGACGCCCTCTGGCGTCTCCGCCCGGCCGATGCCCTCCGGCGTCTCCGCCCGGCCGACGCCCGACGGCGTCCCTGACCGACGCGTCGCGCGGACATGCCGCCGACGGTGACTGGAACTCGAATCGTGGGATGACATCACATGATGGATAGAAGGAGCCTCGCCCGCGCCGTGGCGCGAGCGACCTGTGCGCTCACCGTGCCAATCGTCGCCGTTGCGACGACAGGGCGCGCGGTGCACGCGCAGACCGACTACTACAACCTGGATCGCGGGCGTCCCCTGCACGTCGAGGACGCGCTGGCGATCGAGCGGCATGCCATTGAATGGCAGCTGGCCCCTGTGCGCCTGAGCGGCGCCCGCGGGGCGGGGAGCACGCTGGAGTTCGAGCCCGAGCTGGCTTGGGGGGTGTGGCCCCGCACGCAGCTCGAGGTCGGGGTCCCGATGGCGCGCTGGCGTCGCGGGAGCCGCGAGACGCTCGGAGGAGCCGGTGTCGACATCTCGGTCCTCCACGCCCTCAACACCGAGACCACCACCCTTCCCGCGCTCGCCGTTGCGGCGCGGACGCTCCTTCCCGCGGGGCCGTTGGGGCCGTCGAGGGCCATCCCGACCTTCACCGCACTCCTCACGCGCACCATGTCGTTGGGGCGCATTCATCTCAACGCCTCGGCGACCCCCGGGCGCTACTCCACCGACGACCGCGTCGGCGAGGCCTCGCGATGGGAAGTCGGCGTCGCCGGTGACCACGCCTTCGTCTTCCGCTCGCTCCTGGTGGGGGGCGAAGTACTGGCGCGGCGCGCGCTCGTGGGCCGTGGCGATGTGGACTGGAGCGCCGGGACCGGACTCCGCTACCAGGTGGGGCCGCGACTCGCCGTCGACGCCGGCGTGGGACGCGGTCTTGCGGCTGGCGGAGAGTGGTACGTGACCTTCGGATCGGCGATCTCCCTGTCGCTGCTGCACCGCTTTGGAGGTGTGCGATGATGCGCCGCTTCGCCTCGCTCGCCGCCCCGCTCGTTGTCGTGCTCGCCTGCGTCCCCTCGGTCGCGACCGCCCAGTGGGCCTCGACGTACGAGCAGTTCTACTACCCGGGGCGCGACAACTGGGTCTTCCGGACCGAGTATCCCGCCGCCGACCGCCTCTTCAACGCCTTCGACTACGGGCACGCGATCCTCTACGAGCTGCTGTACCGGCACCCTGGCGCCAACCCGGATATTCTCGAGGAACGCGAGTTCGACTTCCTCACCCGCAAGCTCCTCGTCTCGCCGCCCCGACTCCCGCTCAAGGAGATGGCGATCATGCCGCACTACACGCGGCTTGCGCCCGAGGCGAAGCAGATGTTCGAGTGGGCCCACATCCTCCACCGCCAGGTGTACGACGTGCTGGCCGACGAGCGCCTGTCCGATGCCGCGCGCGACGCCCGGATCAGGGACATTACGCGCTACTACCTGTCGCGCCGCGACGTGGCCTTCAGCACGCGTCCCAAGTCGATGGCCTTGATGCAGGAGCAGTACTACTCCCTCGCCTTCCGCGAGCGCTACCCGAAGTTCAACGGACTCATCTGGGGCTATCACTGGCTGCAGGTAGGGCTGTACGAGCCGCTGGTGACCGGACGCACCCGCGAGGAGCGCCAGGCCGGGGTGAGCGCGGCGGTGGCGCGCTTCCGGCAGATGCTCATCGATGCGCCACGCACGCTCCCGTACCAGATGCCGATGACTTCGGCCATCGCCCCGACGTTCGCCGCGCGCTATCCCGAGTTGGCGATCATCTTCGACAACCTCCATTCGATGCACGATGTCATCTCCGACATCCTGGCCTCGGACAAGGTGCCGCGCGACCGGAAGCGCGCCGAGATCCTGCTGGCGGCGCAACGGTACCGTGACGACACGACCGAGGTGATGAGCGTGGATGGCTGGCGCCGCATGTCGGCGATGATGGGGATCCAGAACATGGGAGGCCCTGCCGTCGGCATCCTCCCCGACCTTCCGACGCCGACCGTCCCGCGCGGCTACGTGATGCGGCACGATCGCGACGGTAACATGCTCGGGGGAGAGCATGAGGGGCACGACATGGCGCCAAAGCCCGACAGCAGCAAGCGCGACGAGCATGCGGGGCACCAGATGCCGGCGGCGCGCCCTGCGGCCGATCCGCACGCCGGTCACGTCATGACGGCGCCGGCCCCCGATACGGCGGGGGCACTGGCCACCGTGCGCGATTTCCATCGGGCCCTCGCGGAGGGCGACACCTCGCGCGTCCTCACCCTACTCGCTGACGACGTCACCATCCAGGAGGGAGGGGCGCTGGAGGACAAGGCGCACTACCGCACCGGGCACCTGGAGGCCGATATCGCCTTCGCCAAGGCAGTGCCGACGGTCCGCAGCGCCTGGTCGGTGCGTGTCGCCGGGCACGTCGCGTGGGTCTCCTCGTCGTCGATGACCAGGGGAGAGTTCCGCGGGCGTGCGGTGAATGCGACCGGAGAAGAACTGATGGTGCTGGTGCATGGCGGCAACGGATGGACGATCGCCAGCATCCATTGGTCGTCGCGGAACGCGAATCGGCGTTAGGCGCAATCAGGGGGGCCGGCGCGCGCCGGCCCCCCTGGTTGCGCACATCCCGCCGCTCCTACCCCTCGAGCTCCAGCGTCCAGCGCACCGGGAGGTTGGGGTCGAGCGAGTCGCGCACCGAGCAATACTTGGTCACCGCCAGCTCGATCGCCCGCTCGGCGTGCACGCGCTCGATCCCCTCGCCGGTGATGCGGTACTTGAGCAGGATTCCGACCAGTCGCGCCGGCGTGCTCGCCCCCCGCGCCCCTTCCACGTCGACCTCGAGCGATCGCGCCGGGGTTCGGCGCTTGGCGAGGATGTCTACCACGTCGACCGCGGTGCACGCGGCAAGCGCATTGAGCAGCGTGTCGACCGGCCCCGGCCCGGTCACGGCGTCGGCATCGATCCGGTGCGTCACCCCGCCGGGGCGTCCGGCATCGAACCGGTGATCCCCGATCCACGTCAGGTGCACGCGGTTCACCGACTTGACCTCGACACCCGGAATCGTCTCCATCTGGCTCACGGTTCGCCCCCCAAGCGGATTAGCGCGCGCACGGCATTTCCCCATTCGGTCCAGCTGCCGTCGTAGTTGCGCACGTGCTGGTAGCCTAACAAGTAGGTGAGCACGAACCACGTGTGCGACGACCGCTCGCCGATGCGGCAGTAGGCGATGACGTCGTCGGTGGGGCGCAACCCCTGCTCACCCTCGTAGATGGCGCGCAGGTCGGCTGCCGACTTGAACGAGCCGTCGGGGTTGGCCGCCCGCGCCCACGGGACCGACTTCGCCCCCGGGATGTGCCCGCCGCGCAGCGTCCCCTCCTGCGGGTACTCCGGCATGTGCGTGCGCTCCCCGGTGTACTCCGGGATCGAGCGGACGTCGACCATCGCCTTTCCGGCTGCCATGTGCGCCCGCACCTCGTGCATGTAGGCGCGAATCGCCGCGTCGTTGCGCTCAGGGGCCACGTACGACGTCGGCGCAACGCTCGTCACGTCGGTCGTCATTTCGCGTCCCTCGATCTCCCACTTCGCGCGCCCACCGTCGAGGATTCGCGCGTTCTGGAAGCCGTAGAGCTGGAAGACCCAGAAGGCGTAGCACGCCCACCAGTTGTTCTTGTCTCCATAGAAGATCACCGTCGTCGATTCATCGATCCCGCGCTCCCGCAGGAGTGCCTGGAAGGCCTCGCGCGAGACGTAATCCCGCACCACCGAGTCGTTCAGGTCGACGTGCCAGTCGATCCGCTGCGCGTTGGGGATGTGCCCCATCGCGAACAGGAGGACGTCCTCGTCACTCTCGAGAATGCGGATGGAGGGATCGTGGAGATGCTCGGCGAGCCATTCGGTGCTCACCAGGGCGTCGGGGTGGGCGTAACCCTTGGCCGCGACGGATGGGGAAATGGCGATCGTCGTCATGGGGGGAGTTGAAAGAGCACCGAATAGATAACGCGCTGAACGGCCCGGCGCCCCTGCTCTCACGGTGTCGGCCGGCACCTCCCAGTGACCTGTGCCGTGGGCGAGGGATACGGGCGACGGCGCCGTCCCCTTGGGGCGCGGGGACGGCGGGCCTAGCTTCAGGCCATGGGACAATACAGGCACCATGTGTTCGTCTGTTCCTTCGGCAAGACATGCGAAAAGGCCGGAGGGGTCGACGTCTTCAGGGCGATGAAGCAGGAGGCGCGTGAGGCCGGGCTCGGCGACTCCGTGCGCATCAACAAGTCCGGCTGCATGAACCAGTGCGGGCACGGCCCGATGGTCGTGGTCTATCCGCAGGACGTCTGGTACTGCGGCGTTGATGCGTCCGGCGGACGCCGCATCGTGCGCGAGCACCTGGTGGATGGTGAGATCGTGGAGGGGTTCCGTTACGTCGCGCCCCCCGGCGACAACAAGCTCGTCGACGAGGATTGAGGGGAGCGCCGACGATGACGCTCGTGACGAAGGGGGCAGCGCACGCGTACCGGCTGCTCGATGTGGGGTACTCGATCTCCCTCGACACCGCCCTCAACGTCCTCGCGTCGAGTGCGCCCGAGCGCGTGCGCCCCGTGCGCAGCGAAGCTGCGGCACTCCAGATCGCCAACCCCCCCGTTTCGGTCATTCTCGGCGGCGAGCGGGTCGCGATCGGCGGTCGCGCCTACGACGCCGAGGTCTCGGCGCGCATTTTCGACTTTGGCGTCGCCTCGCTCTGCGTGCGAATCCCGGCCGGGGACGAGGTCGACTGGGACGCCTTTACCGCGTTCGGGAACGCCGTCGACTCCGACACGGCGATTCCCGCGCTCCTCGAGCATCATGCCCAGCTCCTCTTCCAGCGCATCACGCCGGCCATCGAGCGCCCGACCATCGCTCCGGTGCGCGAGGACTATGTCGTCTTCCGGTTGCGCGAGGCGCGCGGCGACGACGGTGCGCGCCTGACGAGCGAGTCGCTTCCGCGGACGATCGACCTCGCCCCCCTCCTCCTCAACGAGCGCCGGCCGCTCTCGGCGCGGGCCCGCGACGACCTCCTTCAGCATCGCTATTCGTACTACACCGACGACTTCGCGGTCCTCACCTGGGACAACGCGCTCGTCCTTGACCCCGTCGAGGGGGCCAGCGACGTCGAATACATCCTGGAATTCGCCAACGCGCAGCTGCTGGAGCTTCGGTACTACGATGCCGTGCTCGACGGCGAAATTCCGAAGCTGTACGACCGAATCGAGGCGGCGCGCGGGACCTCGATGCGCCACTTCACCCGGCGCTTCTCCAACTTGTTAGGCGACATGCAGCGCCTCTTCGCGGAGTCGACGGAACTGGTGGAGCGGGCGGAGAATGCGCTGAAGGTCACCGACGACGTATTCCTGGCGCGCATCTACTCGGCGGCGCTGGAGATCTTTCGAGGGCGCGAATGGCGCGCCGGGGTCGATCGCAAGCTCACGCTGGTGCGCGAGACCTATGAGATGCTCAACGCCGAGGCACAGGCGGCCCGAGCCGAGGCGCTGGAGTGGGCGATCGTCCTCCTGATCGTCGCCGAGATCGTCATGGCGATGCTGCGGTGATGCGGGAGTCGCACAAGGGGCCTCCGTTCATGGAGCGCTACTCCCGCCACGTCCTCGTCTGCACGGGCGGCTTCTGTTCCCCGAGCCGCGAAGGGCGCGCGCTGTACGCACGCCTGGCATCGCTGCTGCAACGAGAAGACCTCCTGTTCGGCCCGACGCGGGTGAAACGGAGCGAGGCCCCGTGCCTTGGCGTCTGCGATGCGGGGCCGATCGTTGCCGTGTATCCGGAGGGGATCTGGTACCACCACGTCACCCCGGAACTCCTGGAGCGCATCGTGGTCGAGCACCTCAAGGAGGGGCGGGTGATCCGTGAGGCGGTCTTTCACGAAATGGGAGAAGACGAGAGAACGAGACGACGAGAAGACGAGGGGGGGTAGGGGCTCTGGTCTTCCCGTCTTCCCGTCTTCTCGTCTTCTAGAGCTCCATGGCTTCGAGCCTGGCGACGCGCTCCTCCGTCGACGGGTGCGTCGAAAAGAGCGACAGGACGCCGCGGCCGCTAAATGCCGAGAGCGGATTGACCTGTGCGAGGGGGGCCATGGCGGGCTCCACCTGCATCGGGATGCGATGCGCCCCCTTGTCCAGCTTCACGAGCGCGCTGGCGAGCGCGCGCGGGCGGCCGCTGATCTGGGCCCCGACGGCATCGGCCTTGAACTCACGCTGGCGCGAGATGGCGAACTGGATCAAGGACGCGGCAATGGGAGCCACGATGGCCATGGCGAGGGCGGCGAGCGGCGAGTCTCCCTCGTCGTCGCGCCCGCCCAGGAACGCCCCCCACTGGGCGATCATGGCCAGGTGGGAGATCGCGCCGGCCATGGAGGCCGAGAGCGTCTGCAGGAGCATGTCGCGATTCCGGATGTGCGCCAGCTCATGTGCGATCACCCCCTCGAGCTCCTCGCGATTCACCAGCTGCATGATCCCCTGGGTCACGCAGACGACCGCGTGCTCGGGGTTCCGCCCCGTCGCGAAGGCGTTCGGCTGTGCGTGCGGTGCGATGGCCACGGACGGCATGGGGAGGCCGGCGCGCTGCCGCAGGCGGTCCACCATCTCGTACAGTTCCGGCGCCTCCGGTGGCGTGACCACCTGCGCGCCATACGCGCGCAGGACCATCGACGACGAGTTCCAGTACATGAACAGGTTCATCCCGCCGGCGAATACGAGCGCAAGCAGCGCCCCCGACTGCCCGCCCACGGCCCCACCGATGCCCATGAACAGGGCCGTCATTCCGGCCATGAGAACGAAGACTTTGGCGTTGTTCATTGTGCTCTAGAAGACGAGAAGACGAGAAGACGAGAGGACGAGAGGTTGGAAAACAAAAATCAGGCGTAACGATCGGGCGCCCGGACAATCTGCCGGTGTCGCTCGAAAGTCTCGCCTGATCCAGAAGATCCGGCCGAACCGTGCCCGGGAGGCCGGGCAGTCCTGACGATTCGGCCGCGCGGATTTTCGGTTCCGCGTAGCTACTCCCCTTCTTCCACTAAGAACCCGCGAAGTGCGCTGGAGGTTCCCGACGAGGGCGGTCGGCGGCTAAGTTCCCGGCCGCGCCATCGATGCGCGCTCGTTCGCTTCGCGTCCCCGCATGCCCGACTCGCTCAATCCGCGCCGACTCTTCATGGGCGCCGCGAAGAAGTACCTCCTCGACGCGATCGAGTCGACCGACGCCGAACGCCGGCCGCCCGCCATCGACGAAGCCCCGCGCCTCACTCCCAAAGCCATCGAGAGAACCCGCATGTCCCGCTCACGCGATCGTATCCTCGCCAATCTCGACGACATGTACCGCGAAGCCTTCGAGCGCGCCAAGACCACGGGCGACGAGTCGCAGATGGCGTCGCTCGACTTCGCGTACCGGCGCGAGCAACTCTACTTCGAGATCCTGCTCGACGTGCGCGACGCGATCGAGCGCCGCTGAGTTTGCGACGTCGAGCCGTAC
The DNA here is from genome assembly GCA_027346425.1 of Gemmatimonadota bacterium. Classification (GTDB taxonomy): domain Bacteria; phylum Gemmatimonadota; class Gemmatimonadetes; order Gemmatimonadales; family Gemmatimonadaceae; genus SCN-70-22. Next base: position 18,689 of record DAIESF010000372.1, read on the forward strand.
CGAAGTCGAGACCACGGGTGGCCGCACATGCGGCACCCGACCTACCCCTGCACATCCGACCGCCATGCGTCGCGCTCCCGCGATCCTCCTCGCCGCGTCCCTCACCGCTGGCTGCAGCGTGAAGCAGCCTGTGTCGAACGGTCCCGTCACGCTGGCCGTGGTCAACGCCCGCATCTGGACCGGCGACTCCCGCCGGCCGTGGGCCGACGGGCTGGCGGTGCGCGGCGACCGCATCGCAGCAGTTGGCTCGAGCGCCGAGGTGCGGAAGCTGGCCAAGGACGCCGAGGTGATCGACGCACAGGGGCAGATGGTGGTCCCCGGTTTCATCGACTCGCACGTCCACTTCATCGACGGCGGCTTCCGCCTTTCCTCCGTTCAGCTGCGCGATGCGAAGACGCCGGCCGAGTTCGTGGCGCGCATCAAGGCGTATGCCGCAAAGCTCCCCAAGGGGGCATGGATCACGGGGGGTGACTGGGATCATGAGCTGTGGGGGGGGGCGCTCCCCGCGCGGGCGTGGGTCGACTCGGTCACGCCCGACCATCCGGTGTGGGTGAACCGTCTCGATGGGCACATGGCGCTGGCCAACACCGCCGCGCTGACCGCGGCCGGCGTCACGAAGGCGACGTCCGAAGTCAGCGGCGGGGCGATCGTCCGCGACGCTGACGGCGAGCCGGCCGGCGTCTTCAAGGACAACGCCATGGCGCTCATCGACCGGGTGGTCCCCCAGGCGCCCAGGGAGGTCGAGGATCGCGCTCTCGACACGGCGATGACCTATGTGGCGTCGAACGGCGTCACGTCGGTGCACATGATGGGGTCGTGGAACGACCTCGCGATCGTCACGCGCGCCCACAAGAGCGGGACGCTCCGGACGCGCGTCTACGCCGCCGTCCCGCTCAACACGTGGGAGCAGCTGCGTGACACCATCGCCGCCCGCGGGCACGGAGATGACTGGCTCGCGATCGGGGGGCTCAAGGGCTTCGTCGATGGGTCGTTAGGCTCGCACACCGCCGCCATGAAGGCCCCGTTCACCGACGCCCCCCACGACTCCGGCTTTTTCGTCAATACGCCGGACGACCTGTTCAATTGGGCGGCCGGCGCCGACAAGGCGGGGCTGCAGGTGATGGTGCACGCCATCGGCGACCGGGCCATCGCCACCCAGCTCGACATCTTCGAGCGCGTGATCAAGGCGAACGGCCCGCGCGACCGGCGCTTCCGCATCGAGCACGCCCAGCACGTTGCTCCTGGCGACTTCGCCCGGTTTGCCGCCCTCGGCGTCATCGCCTCCATGCAGCCGTATCACGCCATCGACGACGGACGGTGGGCCGACAGGGTCATTGGCCCCGAACGCGCCAAGGGAACGTACGCCTTCCGTTCGTTCCTTGATGCCAACGCCGACCTCGCCTTCGGATCGGACTGGTTCGTGGCCCCCCCCACACCGATCGAGGGGATCTACGCCGCGGTCACCCGCCGCACCCTCGACGACAAGCACCCCGGGGGATGGGTGCCGGAGCAGAAAATCACCGTGGAGGAGGCGCTGCGTGCCTACACGGCAGGGAGCGCCTATGCCGGGTTCCAGGAGAAGGATCTCGGCGTCCTGCAGGCAGGCAAGCTCGCTGACTTCGTCATCATCGACCGCGATCTCACCAAGATCGCCCCGGAGACGATCCGCGAGGCCCGGGTGATGCGTACCGTGATCGGCGGCAAGACGATGTTCGAGCGGCACTGAGTCGTCCCACCCCCTGACCGTCCGGCCTCCCCAAACGAGAGACGCCGCCGATCCCAGTGGTCGGCGGCGTCATCATTCTCCGCGAGGGTCCCGGTCTCGCGCTACCCCGCGGCGACCATGAACGCGGCGACCGCCACGACCCCCAGAACGGTGGCGAGGATCATCCTTCCGCGCGGAGAAATGGCGCCATTGGGCCCCGCCACAAGCCGTTCGTGGTGGAGCTCCCGCTGCCAGATGGGGTGGCGCCGCACTTCGATGTGGGAGATCTGCATCGATCCCTCCAGGGATTGAGCCCTACGATCGCCAAGCGAGGCCACAGCGAAGTGCTGTATCCGTCGCGACTTGGAAACAACGCACCGACCGCACTCCTGCACTCGGGGACCCCCCCCGAGTCGGGCCTGCGCCTCCTTGCAGTGCAACTCACGGGCCGTGGTGATCGCGGTCACCGTTTGAGCAGGATCGTGACGGTGGTCAGTCGCGGCACGGCCGGGAGGGAAGTGCAATCGGGGTAGTCGCGCCGGGCGCGCGGCGCCGGCCACACGAAGCGAGGGCCGGCTGACCCTGACGGTCGGCCGGCCCTCACCACGTGTTGCCCTTCGCGCGCCCTAGAAGGACGCCACCTCGCGATACGCGCGCGCGAAGTCGTCGATCTGCGGGAGGATCGCGTCTTCGAGCTGCGGGGCGTAGCCCACGAAGGTGTCGGTGCTCGCCACACGCTTGACCGGGGCGTCGAGCCAGGCGAAGCAGTCGTCGGAGATGCGAGCCGCGATCTCGGCGCCATAGCCCCACGACATCGAGTCCTCGTGGGCGACGATCACGCGGTTCGTCTTCTTTACCGACGCATAGACCGTTTCCTGGTCCCACGGCGACAGTGAACGGAGGTCGATCACCTCCACCGAGATCCCCTCGTCGGCAATCTGGTTGGCGGCGGCGAAGGCGCGCTGGACCGTGGCGCCATAGGTCACCACCGTCACGTCGCTCCCCTCGCGCACCACCTTCGCCTTGCCGAACGGAATCATGAAGTTCGGGCCGGGATACGCTGCCTTGTTGTAGGTCTGGCGGTAGAGGTGCTTGTGCTCGAGGAAGAGCACCGGGTCGTCGCAGCGGATGGCGGTGCGCAGCAACCCGTTGGCATCGAGCGCGGTGGCCGGGCAGATCACGCGGAGCCCCGGGTTGTGGGTGAAGAGCGACGCCCCGGTCTGGGAGTGGTAGATCGCCCCGCGGATGTAGCCGCCGTACGTGGTGCGAATGACCACCGGCGCCGAGAAGGCGTTGTTCGACCGCCAGCGCATGGTGGCCAGCTCGTCGCGGATCTGCATGAAGGCAGGCCAGATGTAGTCGAAGAACTGGATCTCGACCACCGGCTTGAAGCCGCGCGCCGCCATGCCGATCGCCCGGCCGACGATGTTCGCCTCGGCAAGCGGCGAGTTGTAGACTCGTGTCGAGCCGAACTCCTTCTGGAGGCCGTGCGTCACCTTGAACACGCCCCCCTTCCCCTTGACCTTCCCCATGTAGGCTTCGCGCGAAACGTCGGCCACATCCTCGCCGAAGACCACGATCCGCGGGTCGCGCCGCATCTCGTCGCGCATGCAGGCGTTGAGGAGGTCGACCATTGTGGTCTCGTTCCCCGAGTACTGCGGATCGTCCTCGGTGTCGAACGACTCGCTGGTCGGGTCGACGTCGGGCGAGTACACGCCGAAGTAGATCGTGCTGGCGTCGGGTTGCGGCTGGCCTAACGCGTCGTCGGTGGCGGCGAGGACCTGGGCGTCAACGTCCGCCTGGATCTTGGCGATCTCCGTCTCGGTCGCATGCCCACTGTCCACCAGCCACTTCGGGAAGGTGGTGACCGGGTCGCGCGCGGCGTCGGCGGCGCGCTCCTCGGGGGGACGGTACAGCACCTCGTCGTCGGACAGCGAGTGCGAATAGGGGCGGATCACGTGGGCATGCACGAACGCCGGTCCCTTCCTGTCACGGGCGTGCTGCACGGCCCGCTGCATCACCTCGTAGCTGGCCAGAAAGTCGCAGCCGTCGACCTCCTGGATGTAGAGCCCCGGGAACGACGACACCAGCTTGGAGATCGAGGCGCCGGCGGTGTTCACCTCTACCGGGACCGAGATGGCGTACTGGTTGTCCTGGATGACGTAGACGATGGGGAGCTTGAGGTTGCACGCCGTATTCAGGCTTTCCCAGAACTCCCCTTCGCTCGTCGTCCCGTCGCCTGACGAGACGTAGACGACCTCGTCG
>DAIESF010000377.1 GCA_027346425.1 Gemmatimonadota bacterium
GGGGCACATGGGGCTGGCCGGGATGCGCGAACGGATTGAATCGTTAGGCGGGACGGTGGCGCTCGCTCCGTCGCCGGAGGGCGGCGTGCGCGTGACCATCCGGGTGCCGCAGGATCCCCCGGGGGGACGATGACCCCGATCCGGGTGATGGTGGTCGACGACCACAGCATCGTGCGCGAGGGGTTGCGACAGGTGCTGCAGGCCGACGGCGGATTCGACGTCGTCGGCGAGGCGGCCAACGGCGCCGAGTCGCTGGCGATGGCCGCCCGCGAGCGCCCCGACGTCATCCTCCTCGACATCACCATGCCCGGCGAATCCGGGCTCGTGGTGGCGCAGCAACTCCGGCTTGAGGTCCCCGAGGCGCGGGTCCTGATCCTGAGTGTGCACGACGATGCCGAGTACGTCCTCGAGAGCGTGCGCGCCGGGGCGCACGGCTACCTCCGCAAGGACACCACCCCCGCCGACTTGCGCAGTGCGATTCGCGCCGTGCATAACGGCGACGCCTGGTTCAGCCCGGCGGTGGCCAAGCGTCTTGCCGAGATGCTCCGCAGCGAGGCGGCCTCGGCCCCGCCACCCGCTCCGGCCGGAGCCGCGTCGGCGGGAGCCGCGCCCCCGTCACTCGACACGCTGACGAATCGCGAGCGCGAAGTCCTCGCCCTCATCGCGCGCGGCCTGCTGAACAAGGAGATCGGGACGCAGCTCGGGATCAGCGTGCGCACCGTCGAGGCCCATCGCGACAGCGTCGTGCGCAAGCTCGGGATCCGCAACGCGGCAGGGCTGACCCGCTTCGCGATGGAGCAAGGGCTCCTCCGCGACGACGGGGCGACGGCGTAGTTGCAGGCGATCGATGCGAGCGCGGGGCCGGCGTGGGCGTCGCCCCGACGACCGGCTACTGATTCCCGAGACGAAAGACCGACACGCGCTCACTGCCGGTGCTGTCGCGTTGGATCCCCAGCAGGTCGCCGCGCGAGATCTCCGTCACCTGCAAATCGGCCGGGAGGCGGATCGCGACGTTGGTAGCGCGCCCGGGAACGAACAGACGCCAGGTCCTGTCGCTCGAGTCGAATCCTTCGAAGGTCCGGAGCCAGATTCTTCCCGCGTCATCGGCCATCAGGGCATCCCAGTATGGAAAGCGGGCCTGAGGGGGAATTTCGTCTCCAATGGGTGCGACGATCCTTCGTGTCGACGGGAAGGGTATTGCGGCGAGGCGCTCGGACAGCGCGCGCACGAGGTCGCCCTTTCGGATCGTTGAACGCGAGAGACCGTGCGCGAACTCGCGTCGCTGAGATCCGTCGAGGGGAATCACGGCCAGGGAGTCATGGTCGCTCACTCCCGCCACAAGGCGTCCGCCCGCCACCACTGCCCGCGCGCGGGCGCCGAGTGGAACGTCGAGGTAGTACGGACCGCGGCGCGAGAAGTACAGCTCGGATCCCAGGAGCGTCACAATCGTATCGCGGTGCGTTGCATTGGGATCAGCGCGCACGACGTACGCCGGGAGTCGTACCAGTCCCCGCGCAGCTGGCACGCGGCCGTCGCCTTCCCGAAGGGCCAGCACCGTACCAGGCGTGTCGCATCCCAGCAGCGTTGCATCCGTAAGGTCGGAGCCGCGCGCGTACTCACCGATGAGTTCGAGGTGCTCGTTGTACGAGACGAGCTTCGTGCCCAGGTCTCGCGCCACGAAGCTGCCGTCCGTACAGCGTACGACCTCCATCAGTATCCCGAATTCGCCGGGCCCGGATCCTCGTCCTCCAACGCTTCGCATCAACGCACCGGTCGAGTCGAAGAGACGCAGGGTTCCCGCTCCGGCGTCGGCCACCACGATCTCACCACGTCTTGTGAAGAGGGCCGATACGACGCCACTCAATAGACTCGGTTCATTCGGATGGTCGCTCCCGATGACGGCAATGGGCCCGCGAAGGGTCAGCAGCGAATCGGGACGCACGCTCAGTGAGGAATCGGCGCCGAGGTGCGTCCCGGGCTTGTCATCGCCAGGCAGGCACGCCACAGGAAGTAAGAGTACGACGACGAGCCCGACCAAGCGCATGCAATCCGGACATCTTGCCGCACGCCTCATCCGTGTGGCGACAGTTCCCCCGGGATCGATCAGCCCGGGCAGGTGCACTTGCGCCCCGAGTTGCCGTTGCACGTCAAGAGCAACTCCGGACTGCATCGGCAGGCGCCCCCGCATGAACCTTGTGCACAGGCCGTGCTCGCGCTCACGGTCACGCGCGGAAGTACACCGCGATCGGACGTGCGAACCTCGAGGCGCGTCGGCGCCAGCAACAGCACGACAGCAGGCGCGATGCACAGCACACGAACGACTACGGTGCGCATAGCAGTCCTTCCGGCGAGTGGTGGCACCATGATTCACATGTTCGTGTGAGGTGTCAAGCGGGGCCGTAATTCGTGTTCGGTTCGCCGTCCGAGGATTCTTGAAGTCGTTGGCCGCCGAGGGGAATCCGATGCTTCCAAGCTCGACAGCTCTTGAGATGGGCTCCAAATTGCGGTGCACGTACAGTCCCTCACTTCAGTCCGATGCTCGCTCCCAGGTTCCTCGCGGCCTTCACGCTGCTTTCCTTTCTGCCGTCGCAGCTGCATGCGCAGCACGCGGCGCTGTCGGCAACGTCCGATTCGACCTGGTTCGACCTCGGCCGCTCCCCGCTCGAACTCCGCGGACCCGCGCGCCCCAACGTCTATCTCGCCTCCGCGGGGCGGCGCTCCATCGCGATGGGGACGGAGGATGGGCGCTTCGAGTTGTGGTCGTGGCCGTACAAATGGCTGCACGACTTCCAGCTCTCGTTCAAGGTTCCGAAGTACACGACGGCGATTCCCGGGCGCGACGTCGCGCGCTGGGTGAGCGTGCGCCCCGAGGGGGTGACGATCGAGTACGCATACGAGACGTTCACCGTCAAGCAGCACGTCTTCGCGGTGCTCGACAAGCCAGCGACGATCATGCTCCTCGAGGTCGACGCCATCCGGCCGATGGAGATCATCGCCTCGTTCGCGCCCGGCATCCACCTGGCGTGGCCCGCCTCGTTAGGTGGCCAGTACATCGCGTGGAACAACGCGGCCAAGGCGTTCGTGTTCACCGAGAGCCGGCGTACGGTGAACGGCTTCCTCGGCTCGCCCAACGTCACGCAGGCGTCGGACGTCCCGGCCCACATGCTGTCGGCGGCACTTCCGCAGTTTGTGATCGGAGTGGGAAGCGCGAGCGAGCGCTACACCGAGCCCAAGCTCGGCGAACCCCCGGGCGGGAACGTGAACATTCAGCAGGGCTACATCCCCATCGTCATGGCCGGCGGGGAGATGCCACGCGATTCGGCGCGCGCCCTCTACGATCGCCTGGTGGCACCGGGGGCGGCCAAGCGCGAGTGGGAGCGACGCGTGGCGCACTTCGACTCGATTCGCACGCAAACCACGCGCATCATCACCCCCGACGTCAACCTCAATCGCGCCGTGGAATGGGCCAAAGTCAACCTCGACGAAGGGATGGTCTGCAATCCCGATCTCGGGTGCGGGCTGGTGGCCGGCTACGGGCTCTCCGGAGCGTCGAGCGACCGCCCCGGATTCGGTTGGTTCTTCGCCGGCGATGCCGCGATCAACTCGTTCGGCATGAGTGGCGTGGGGCAGCGCGACCTGGTGCGTGAGGGCGTCTTCCGCTTCTTCGCGAAATACCAGCGCGCCGACGGCAAGATCACCCACGAGATCTCGCAAGGGGCAGGAAAGATCGACTGGTTCGGGAAGTACCCGTACGCCTTCTATCATGGCGACACGACCCCGTTTTGGGTGTTGGCCTTTGGCGAGTACTGGAAGCAGAGTGCCGACACGGCGCTCGTGCGTGAGCTGTGGCCCAACCTCAGGAAGGCGTACGAATGGTCGCGCAAGGCCGACAGCGATGGCGACGGGTTGATGGAGAACACCATCGCCGGCGCCGGGGCGCTGGAAGTCGGCGACCTGCAAGAGGGGATCGTCTCCGACGTGTACCTGAGCGGAGTCTGGATCGCCGCGCTCGATCGCTTCGCGCGAATGGCCGAGGCCATGAGGGAGCCGAAGCTCGCCGCCGAGGCGCGCGAGATCCGGACGAAGGCGCTGCGTACGCTGGAGGAGGCGCTGTGGATGCCGAAGGAAGGGCAGTACGCCTTCGCGATTCTCGAGGGGAGAAAGGTCAACGAGAACCTGACGGCGTGGCCGGCGACGGCGCTTTCCTTCGACGTGTTCGACGCGACACGCGGGGCGCAGATGGTCGCGCGCCTGGCGGGAGACGAAATCATGACCGACTGGGGGGCACGCCCCCTCTCGGCGAGGTCGCCGCTCTTCGATCCGCTGCACTACAACAATGGCGCTGTCTGGCCATTCGTGACCGGGTGGGTGTCGCTGGCGCAATACCGCTACCATAACGCGCACGCCGGACGCTTTGCGCTCGATGCGATTGCCCGCACCGGCTTCGACGAGTCGCTCGGCAGGAACCCGGAGGTGATCTCGGGGCGCGTCTACAAGCCCCTCGACACCGCCGTCCCGCACCAGTTCTTCGCCACTTCGATGGTGCTCACCCCGCTCGTGCGTGGGCTGCTGGGCATAGAGATCGACGCCCCGGCCGGCCGGATGACGGTCGCGCCGCAGCTCCCAGCCGACTGGGACAGCGTGCTAGTGGAGCAGCTGGCAGTAGGCGACGCGCGTCTGGCGTTGCGCCTGGAGCGGAAGGGGCGGACGCTGGCGCTCCAGGCGACGCGGACAGCAGATGGTTCGGGGCGCCCGATCAAGGTGGAGTTTGCCCCGTCGCTTCCATTGGGAGCACGCGCGGTGGCGCGCGTGCGTGACGGGTCGCATCTCGAGGCGCGCGACTATCCTGGCGCCGTGGTCGCCCGCGACTCGGCGATGCTGGACCGCGCGGTGCAGCTGGCGGTGAAGTGGGAAGGGGGATGGGAAGTCTCGCCCCCGCGCCAGGCGCCGCGCATCGGCGACCGGTCGTCGGCGCTGCGGGTGCTAAGCGAGCGCATGGATGGCGCGTCGTACCGGGTCAAGCTGGAGGGGCGTGCCGCGACCTCGTACGTCCTGCGGGTGCGCGCGCCCACGGGAGCGCCGAGCGCGGTTACCGTCGAGCCCTCGACGGCGGCGTCGAAGGCG
>DAIESF010000338.1 GCA_027346425.1 Gemmatimonadota bacterium
GCGCAACGAATCCATGCGGGCGCGGGAAAAGGTCAGCGCCTGCCCTACCGTCATGAAGGCGTGCACCCCCGCCAGCGGGAACGACAGCGTCTCCCCCGCCTTGGGAGCCGGGACCGGCATCAACTCGTTCACCTGTCCCGCCAGCGAGCGATACGTCGTGTCGCTGGGGCGCATCGCCTCATAGGCGGCGATGCTCGCGTAGGCATACACACGACTCGCCTGCGTGGGCGAGAAGATGTCGTACACGATCACGTCGGAGAGCTGCTGCACCGCGTCGTGCAGCAGCGCAACGTCCGATGAAGTCGACGTGGGCGCGCTGACCTGTCGATTGCATGCCGCAGCGCCGAGCGCAGTCGACACGAGTGCGGCGACCACCAGCCGCGCGGAGCATGCCTTTGTCATCGTCAATTCCTCGAGCCGTTGCTCGCGGCGAGCTGCCGCGGATTCGGACGAAAGACGAGCGGACGGTCGTTGTTGCGCGCCACCACGATCAACTCACCGCCGCGCGTTCGCACGCGCTGTACGTCGCGCGATTGCCCGGGGACCACGAAGCCGCTCACCGTGGACGAGAGCGGGATGAAGCCCCCCTTCCCATCGCCACGCAGGACCAGTCCGCGGCTCTCGCTCGCGCGCCCAATTTCCGGCTTGAAGCCGTCGAAGTTCCCGGCCACCATGAGGTCGAGCCTCCCATCGCCATCGACGTCGCGGGGTAGAATGCCATAGATCGGGGCGATCTGCACCTCGTCCGGGAGTGAAACGATCGTGAAGTTCCCGTTGCCGTCGTTGCGCAGCAATACGCTGGCAAAGGTATGCGCCGACCGCTCGATCGCCCCCACCCGGTCTTGCGCGGGGAAGATGTCCTCGACCGACGCCTTGGCGTATGCCTCGTAGTCGAGGTACCGCGCCTTGAGCGGCGGGATCGCCTTGATCAGGTCGTCGCGCAAAACGATCGGGTAGCGCTTCCCGTGCGAGTAGCACGCGACGACCTGCTCGGCGAATCCATTCCCGTCGAAGTCCTTCACCAGCATCGTCGCCGGCTCGGTTGCCGACGCCTTGAGGCGCGTGTTGAGCCCGAGGTTACCCACCACGAAGTCGACGCGACCGTCGCCGGTGAAGTCGCCGGCGACGATCCGGTTCCACCATCCCTCACTCTTCTCCAGCCCCTTCACCACCATCGGTGTGAGGCGGCCACCCCCCGCGTTCCGGAAGACCGAGATCGGCATCCAATCGCCCACTACCACCAGGTCGAGGCGGCGATCACCGTCGACGTCCTGCCACGTGGCGTCGGTCACCATCCCCACGCGTTGCAGCTCAGGGGCCAACTGGGCGGTCACGTCGGTGAAGCGCCCGCGGCCATCGTTGCGCAGCAGCGTGCTCTGTGGCGTCTCGCCATACTTCCACGGCACCGAGCGCCCGCCGACGAAGAGGTCGATGTCTCCATCGCCATCGTAGTCGGCAGCAGCGGGGCGTGACCCGGAGATGAACTCCGCGGGGACGCCGTCCGCGCTCTTGCTGAACCCACCGCGCCCGTCGTTCAGGTAGAGGCGGTCCTGCAGGGCCGGCGCCATGTCTGAGTACTCGTTGCCACCGCTCACGACGAAGAGGTCCTTGTCACCGTCGCCATCGGCATCGAAGAACACGGCGCCCACGTCCTCGGAAATCCTGTCCGCCTCGAACGTCGCCGCGCTTCCGGGGACAAAGCGCCCATTGCCCTGTTGTATCAGGAGCGCCCCGGCCTGCTCCTTGGCGCCACCGATGTACACGTCGTCGAGTCCGTCGCCGTTCACGTCGCCCACCGCCAGCGCCGGCCCCTCGGTCGAGAGCATCCTGGGAATCAGCCGCTCGCGATCGAAGTCGACGAAATCGTTCTCGTGGTGTGCGAAGGGGAGTTCGTCGACCGCCGCCACCTGGGTGAACAGCGCTCCGCCAGGCGCAACCGGCGCCACGGGTGACCCGGTCGCGGGCGCCGAGGCCGACGACTGCGCGATTACGAGGCGCTCCCCCGCCGCGACCGGTCCCAGTTCGCTCCGGCGCCCATCCGGCCATGCCACCTGCACGCGCGACACACTGTCGCGGCTCCCCAGGCCGAAGGTGAGGACGTAATCGACCGAGGACTGGAAACCGCGCGCCGGGTTGAGTTCCTGCACCAGCGTGTCGGCGCCGGCCACGACAGAGACGCGCGCCCCGATGGCGAAACGGTTCTTCCCTTCGCCCTCCAGGCGTACCTGCAGCCAACGGTTTGACCGTGCGACCTCGTGCGCATTGTTGCGGTAGACGAAGGCCTCGGCGTCCACGTTGTTCACGACGAGGTCGGGGGCGCCATCGCCATCGAGGTCGCCGTAGGCGGCCCCGCTCGAGAACGACGGCGTGTCCAGCCCCCACGCCTTCGACTCGTTGGCAAACGTCAGCTTCCCCCGGTTGTGGAAGGCGTAGTTCGAGATCGGGGTCGACTTCATCGCCCCGATGAGCTTCATGAAGTCGACTTCGCCGCCTTTCGTCGCCCCCTCCATCGTCTCATCATTGGCGAGAAAGGCGATGTAGTCCTGCGACGTCACGTCCTTCACCAGCCCGTTGGTGACGAAGATGTCCTTGCGCCCGTCGAGGTCGAGATCGGCGATGAGCGCACTCCAGCTCCAGTCGGTCCGCGACACGCCCGCCATCTGCCCAACGTCGGTGAACGTCCCGTTCCCGTTGTTGTGCTGCAGCATGTTGCGCATGAACTGGTAGTGGTACCCGTTCGCCACTTTCGCCTGGTACACATCCCACCCTTCGAACGAGGCCATCGTGCGCAGGCGGTACTCGTCCTCGGGGAGCATGTCGGTGGTATAGATATCCGGCCACCCGTCGTTGTCGACATCGGCCATGTCCATCCCCATCGAGAAGTAGGAGTCGGCCGTCATCTCGCGGTCGAGCACCTCGGCGAAGGTCCCGTCGTGCTGGTTGAGGTACAGGTAGTCGCGCTCGAAGAAGTCGTTCGAGACGTACACGTCGGGCCACCCGTCGCGGTTCACATCGGCGACGCCGAGCCCGAGCCCGAAGCCGATCTCGCTTCCGAAGATGTGCGCCTTGGCGCTCACGTCGACGAAGTGCCCGTCGTCGTTCCGGTACAGCTTGTGCCCCCCGAAGGGGTCACGCACGTTGCGCGTGTTCCGCTGTCCGAACGAGCTGACGGGGCGCGGGGAATTGTTGATGAGGAAGAGATCGAGGTCGCCGTCGCGATCGTAGTCGAGAAAGGCGGCGTGCGTGGTGTAACCCTCGTCGGCAACACCGTATGCCTCGCCCTCCTCCTTGAAGGTCGGGACACTGTCGGCGCCGACCCCCTGGTTGATCCACAGCTCGTTGCGTCGCTTCGCCGGTTCCACCTGACCGGCGTGCGAGAGGTAGATGTCGAGCTTCCCATCGCCGTTCACGTCGGCGAGTGTCACGCCCGTCGTCCACGCCCGCTTCGAGTCGATCCCCGCCCTGTCCGTGACGTCGACGAAGCGGAACTTCCCCTCATTCAGGT
>DAIESF010000395.1 GCA_027346425.1 Gemmatimonadota bacterium
CATGTCGGAGCCGCGGTACGAGGCCAACCCCGTCTTCGCGAAAGCGATCGAGATCCTCTTCATCCTGCATGCCGACCACGAGCAGAACTGCTCGACGAACGCCGTGCGCGCCGTCGGATCGTCGCACGTCGATCCGTTCAGTGCCGTCGCGGCGGGGATTTCGGCGCTCTATGGCCCGCTGCACGGCGGCGCCAACGAGCAGGTGCTGCGCATGATCGGCGAGATCGGCGACATGAAGAATGTCCCGGCCTTCGTCGAGAGCGTGAAGCAGGGGAAGGGGCGACTGATGGGGTTCGGCCACCGCGTGTACAAGAGCTACGATCCGCGCGCCAAGATCGTGAAGAAGCTGGCCGACGAGGTCTTCGCCTCGGTGGGGATGGACAAGGACCTCGAGATCGCGATGGAGCTCGAGCGCATTGCCCTCTCCGACGACTACTTCATCTCGCGCAAGCTGTACCCCAACGTGGACTTCTACACGGGGCTGATCTATCGCGCCATGAAGTTCCCAACCGACTACTTCACCGTCCTCTTCACCATCCCGCGCGTGGCTGGCTGGCTGTCGCAGTGGGAGGAGATGCTGCTGGACAAGGAGCAGAAGATCGCCCGTCCGCGGCAGATCTACACCGGCTACGACGAGCGCCCGTTCGCGCCGAGGCTCGACTACAGCAAGAAGGTCGAGAAGCTCTAGCGGTTCGCGGCGCGCGCGGCCGCACGAGTCGTAGAGCGGGGGCGCCGGGAAGGCGCCCCCGCTTTCGTTTCCTTCCGCAACTCCGCCTGGCGGGTGGCGCACAGGCGTTGCACCGGGCAACGGGGGCAGTGCCGCGCGCGGGCGGTGCACACGAGGGCGCCGAGTTCCATGAGCGCCTGATTGTGCGTCCAGGCGGTGTTGCCACGCTGCGGGAGCACCGCCTCGGCCAGTCGCCAGAGCTGGGTCAGGTCGCGCGGTTGCTTGGGGCGAAGGCGCGGCGCAAAGACGCGGGCCAGGACGCGGGCGACGTTGGTGTCCACCAGCTCCGCCCGCGCCTCGAAGGCGAACGAGGCAACTGCACCCGCTGTGTAGGCCCCGACGCCGGGGAGCTCGCGCAGCGCCGCCGGATCGCCGGGAAGGGTACCGTCGCCGTCTCGCGTGACGCGGAGCGCCAACTCATGCAGGTTGCGCGCGCGCGCGTAGTAGCCGAGCCCTTCCCACGCCTCGACGACGTGGGTTTGTGACGAGGCCGCGAGGTGGTGCAGCGAGGGGAAGCGTTCGAGAAACCGGGCGTAGTAGTCGATGACGCGCGACACCTGCGTCTGCTGGAGCATCAGCTCCGAGACGAGGACGTGGTACGGGTCGCGCGTGCGACGCCACGGAAGGTCGCGCCCGTGCTTCCGGAACCAGGCGCGCAGGCGCCGGGAGAAGTCGCGAGCGGTTGCTGGGGCGGGGAGGGCGACAGCGCGCGAGGCGCTCGGGCGCGGCATGGGGGCGAAAGGTAGTGGAGCGACGCCCCTCGGCAACCGGGAGGGGTGGTGGCGGGACCCCGGTCCTCCTCCACCCTCCCGGCCCGTGCCGTCAGTACCGGGCGACCGTGGGATCGACGTCGTCGGCCCAGCGCAGGATGCCACCGGCCAGGTTCCAGACGCGCGTCACACCCGCCGCTTGTAGCTGCCGGACCGCGTTGGCGCTCCGGACCCCGCTGCGGCAGTGGATGACGATGTCCCGCCCGCGATCGAGGGCATCGATTGCCTCGGCAAAGGTGCCCAGAGGGATCAGACGCGCCCCCGGGATGCGGGCGATCGCGTGCTCGTGCGGTTCGCGCACATCGAGCAGGAGCAGGTCGTCGCGGCGATCCAGTCGCTCCGCCAGTTCGCGCGGGGTGATCTCGAGCACCGGGGCCTCCGCCGTGGGCGTCCCGATCCCGCAGAAGGCGTCGTAGTCGATGAGCGATTGCAGCTCGCGGGTACCGCACGCGGGGCAGGTCGGATCTCGCCGGATCTTCACCGATCGCTGCCGCGCCCCCAACGAGTCGACCAGGTTCAGGCGGCCGATGAGCGGCTCGCCAATGCCGAGGATCAGCTTGATGGCCTCGGTGGCCTGCAGGATCCCCACGATTCCCGGAAGGATCCCCAGGACTCCGCCCTCGGAGCAGGTGGGGACGAGCCCCGCCGGCGGCGGCTCGCGGTACACGCAGCGATAGCACGGTCCGTCGGCGGTGCAGAAGACCGAGACCTGCCCGTCGAAGCGGAAGATCGAACCGTAGACGTTGGGACGTCCGGTCAGGACGCAGGCATCGTTGACCAGGTAGCGAGTCTGGAAGTTGTCGGTCCCGTCTACCACCAGGTCGTACTGGCCGACGAGATCGAGCGCATTCGCGGCCGACAGTCGAAGTTCGTGCGGCTCGACGACCACGTGCGGATTCACGGCACGCAAGCGGTCGATGGCCGACGCCAGCTTGGTGCGACCGACATCGTGGGTGCCGTGCAGGAGCTGCCGGTGCAGGTTGGTGACGTCGACACGGTCGAAGTCGACGATGCCTAACGTCCCCACACCGGCGGCGGCCAGGTACAGCGCGGCCGGCGAGCCGAGCCCTCCGGCGCCGACGAGGAGGACGCGCGCCGCCTTCAGCTTGCGTTGCCCCTCCACCCCGACCTCGGGAAGGAGGAGGTGGCGCGAGTAGCGCACGAGCTCATCGCGCGTAAGCTCCGGCAGGGCGTCGCCCCCCTGCGCGGTGACGGGGGCCAGGGTCGCCGACATCGATCAGCCCCCCGCGACGGCCGGGACGATCGTGACCTCGTCGCCGTCCCGCACCGCAGCCTCGAAGCCGCCCACCAGGCGGACGTCCTCATCGTTGAGGTAGATCGTCACGAACGGATACGGTGCCCCGTGCGCGTCCCGAAGGCGCGGGCCGAGCTGCGGGTACCTGGACACCAGCTGGTCGAGCGCGGTGCCAACGGTGGCGCCACCGGTTTCGATGGCGCGCGTCCCGCCGGCGTGGGCGGCGAGGACCGAGGGGAGATGGATGGTGATGGACATGGGAGTCGAGAGGACGAGAGGACGAGAAGACGAGAGAACGAGAAGACGAGGATGCGTTAGGCGGCGTGCGAAGCGACCAGGGCGGCGACTTCGCGGATCTTCGGGGCGATGATGGGGGCGTCGAGGATCGTGTCCTGGACGGCTTCCACCGTCTTCAGGCCGTGGCCGGTGAGGCAGACGACGACTTCGTCGTCCGCGCGGAGCTTCCCCTGCTCGGCGAGCTTGAGCGTCGCGGCCATGGTGACGCCGCCGGCGGTCTCGGCGAAGATGCCGGTGGTCTCGGCGAGCAGGCGGATCGCGGCGACGAGTTCGTGGTCGCTCACCACCTGCCCGGCGCCGCCGCTGTGGCGCAGGATGCGGCTGGCGAAGAGGCCGTCGGCCGGGTTGCCGATGGCGAGCGAACGGGCGATGGTGCTCGGCACCTCGGGGATCAGGACGTCGTCGCCGCGGTCCGCCAGTCGCACGATCGGGGCGCATCCCTCGGCCTGCGCACCGTACTGCCGCGGCAGCTCCCTCGCGACCAGGCCGGCGTCGCGGGCCTCGGTGAATCCTTTCCGCAGTTTGGTGACGAGCGATCCACCGGCCATCGGGGTGACGACGGCGGTCGGGAGACGCCAGCCGAGTTGCTCGGCGATCTCGAAGGCCATCGTCTTGCTCCCCTCGCCGTAGTACGCGCGCAGGTTGACGTTGACGATTCCCCAGCCGAAGCGGTCGGCCACCTGGGCGCACAGGCGGTTCACGTCGTCGTAGTTGCCGCGCACGCGCACGAGATTGGGGGCGAACACCGTGGTGGCCACGAGCTTGCCGATCTCGAGGTCCTCGGGGACGAAGATCCACGCCGGCTTCCCCGCCCGCGCCGCGGCGGCGGCCACCGCATTCGCCAGGTTGCCCGTGGAGGCGCAACCGATCACGTCGATGCCGAACGCCTCCGCGGCGTTGATGGCGGTCGTGACCACGCGATCCTTGAACGAGAGCGACGGGAACGAATGTGCGTCGAGCTTGAGCCATAGGCGGGCGACGCCGAGTCGGGCGGCGAGCCTGGGGGCTTCGACGAGTGGCGTCCAGCCGACGTCGAGCGCGTGCACCGGATCTCCCTCGAAGGGGAGCCACTCTCGGTAGCGCCAGAGCGAGCGCGGTCGCGCCGCGATCTCCTCGCGCGTCGGCAACCGGCGCGCGGCGTCGTACACGGGCTCGAGGGGGCCGAGGCAGTTGGAGCAGATGGCGTCGGGCGTGGCGCCAGCACCGTGGCCGCACGAGGCGCAGGCCAGAGGAAGCGGAGTCAGGGAGCGGGCGCGATCGATCTGTGGAGTGAGCGTGGCGCTCATGCGGCGATCCTTCCGGTGTGGGTTCCAACCAAGGCGCGCGACGCAGCCAGTACGTCGCCTAACAACGCCGATGCGGTGCGCGTCCCGCCGGCGCCGGCGCCGTACCAGGTGAGAGGGCCGGCGAGGGCGCTCTGGACGGCGACCACGTTAATGACGTCCTCGGCACGGGCCAGTGGGTCGGCGGCGTCGAGGATCTTCGGTGCGACCCGCAGCTGCAATCCGTCCTCCTCCCATGCCTCGGCCACAAGTCGCACGCGGCTGCCGTGGTCACACGCCACGCGCACGACGTCGACGATGTTGCCGTCGATGCCGCGCGTCGCGACCTCGTCGAGGGTCACGGGGCGGCGCCAGGCGAGGGTGGCGAGGATCGCGAGCTTGGCTGCCGCGTCGCGGCCGCTCAGGTCCGTCGACGTGTCGCTCTCGGCGTATCCCGCCTCCTGTGCGGCGGCGACGGCGTCGTCGAAGCACGCGCCGCGCTCGAGCTGAGTCAGGATGAAGGTGGTGGTGCCGTTGAGGACGCCGCGCAGGTCGTGGATCTCCTCGCCGTCGAGCGAGTCGCGCAGGGCGCGTACAATGGGGAGGGCGGCGGCGACGGCGCCCTCGCAGTGCAGGAGCGGGTGGCGCCGCGCGAGGGCGTCGAGGAGTGCGCGGTCGCTGGCAATCGCAAGTTTGTTGGCAGACACGGCGGCCGCCCCGCGGGCGATGACCCGGCGCAGCCACTGCGACGCCGCAAGATCGCCGCTGGCCTCGACCACGACGTCGATCCCGCCGTCGTTGGCGAGCGACTCGGCGTCGTCGTGCACCCGAACGCCGGGGAGTACATCGCGATGGCGATCGGGAGTGCGGACAGCGATTTGCACCAGTCGCACGCGCACGCCGAGACGCTGGCTCAGGCGTTCGTGGTTGGCATCGAGGGCCGAGGCGAAGGCGGCACCGACGGTGCCGTTGCCAATGAGCCCGACGCGGAGGACGGGTGGTGCCATGGAGCGGTTTCTCCCCCCACTCCCCGCCGCCCTGCCGTCAGGAAAAAAAAGATCCCGACGCCAAAAGCCCCGGGATGAGTGGCTGTTTAGCGAGTTGTTTTACGTGGCCGCAAGTTGCCTAAATCGCCACGAGCTTCAGTTGTGAGGAACGAGTCTATCGGCACCCGATGCGCCGCGCAAGTGGGGGTGACGTGGAACGGATACGCGTGGTGATCGGGAATCCCGTCGTTGGTGAGCCCGCCCTCATGCGCGAGCCGTCTCGTCGTCTCGTCTTCTCGTCTTCTC
>DAIESF010000396.1 GCA_027346425.1 Gemmatimonadota bacterium
TGAGCGCCTGGACCGACGCCGCGATCCTCAACGACGCCGGGATCCCCGCCATCTGCTACGGCCCCGGCGACATCACGCTGGCGCACGCCAACGAGGAGTTGGTCCCCGTGGACGAGGTGGAACGCGCCACGCGCGTCCTCACCCGCCTGGCACTCGATTGGATGCGCGGAAAGGTGGCATGATGGCGCGCCTCTCCACGTCCGACTACGACGCCCTGGAGCGCGCGGTCACCCTGCGCACGCGGCTCTCGATCTTGCGACGGGGGACGGAATACATCGTGATCCCGAAACGCCTGTTCATGCGCGACGGGCGCGAGGCGATCGAAGCCGTGCACCCCACCACCGGAGACCACATCACCCTGACGCTCGACGAGATCGATTCCTTCGAGGTCGTGCGATGATGGCGGGCGAGACGGCATTCGGCGGAAGGCGCGACGGTGGGCGCGTGGCGTCGCCGCTGGTCGCGATCTACGCCGACGAGTCGTGCCTGGGGAACGGGCGCGAAGGGGAGAACCCCGGGGGGGCCGGCGTCCTCGTGGAATACGCCCGATCGGGCGGGGAACTGGTGCGGCGCGATGTGTGGGTCTCGGAACCGGCAACCACGAACAACCGAATGGCGCTTCGCTCCGTGATCGAGGCGTTTCGGGCGATCGCCCACAAGGGGACGCTGTTCCGCGTCGTCTTCACCACCGACTCGCGGTACATCGTGGACGGGATGTCGCAGTGGGTGCACGATTGGGCTCGCCGTGGGTGGAAGCGGAAGAGCGGGGTGATCGAGAACCTGGAACTCTGGCAGCAGGCAGTGCAGGCCGTGGACGGACACGCGGTGGAGTGGCGCTGGGTGCGCGGGCATGCCGGGCACGCCCAGAACGAGTATGCGAACCACCTGGCCATCCGGGCCGCCAGCGAGCAGAACGGCTCCGCGGGGCTGGTGGAGGCGGGCTACGATGCCTGGGCATCGCGCGTGAGTTCGTCCAGCAACAAGCTGCGGCTGGAGCCGTTCCCCGACGCTGCCTCGTTCCGGGCGGCCCCCCGGTTACCGTCGGTTGGCGCGGGGCGTCCCTGAAGAGACCGTTCCCGACAGGGTACCCCCCATGTTCAAGATCGCCTTCATCCTCGCCGTTGGCTTCGCAGCCGGCTACTCCTTTGGTTTCAAGGACGCGCGCGCCCACGACGAGGACGTCGTGACGCGGACGATCGAGCGCGTGGGCGGCTCGGCGCGTGGCAAGTACAACCAGGACGTGGACGCGCAGATGGACCGACTCGAGAAGCGCTAGGTGCGCCGCTCCGCACCACTCGTTATGCTGCTCTCGCCGCCTTCCGGAAGATCCCCTCGATGGACGAGCTCGACCGCCTCTATCGCCGTGTAGTCCAGAACGTCCGCGCCGGCTTCCCCGAGCTCCTCACCCGGAGCTTCGAGGTCTCGCAGCTCTACCAGCAGATCGTCCCGTACCGCACCAACCGCCGAGCGCTGGGCTTCGACAGCAACGAGGAATACGAGCTGGCGCTCATGCAGCTCCTCGCCGGCCTTCGCGGCTACCTCTCGGGCGACGGCGAGATGCAGAAGGCGATGCGTCAGGAGCTGGCATCATCCAACCCCAACCTCGCGGCGTTCCGCGTCTACGCGACGTCATCGGTGACGCTCGCCGCCGAGGCACTCCGCGCACTCGAACGGCAGCCAAGCGTGACGGAAGCACCGCGCTCCACGCCATCGACGCTGAGCCCGAGCGAGCAAGCCCTGATCGCGGGGCGCGCCACGGAGGCGGTCGACGTCTCGAGTACGCGTGGCCCTGCTCCGTCCTCCACCGCCGCCCGGGCCCCGCTGTCGGCGACCGCGGCCCCCGTGGCACCCGCCGCATCCGCCGCACCGGCCGCACCGGCCGCACCGGCCGCACCGGCCCTGTCGACCGCATCCGCGGCGCCTGCCAGACCGGTAGATGTCCCCCCGTCGCAGGCGAGAGGAGCATCGGCACCCATCCCGGCTCCGCGGCGCGATGTCCCGGCGCCTTCCGCAGACTCTCCCATGACCGCTCCGCGCCCCACCGCTCCCCTGGCGTCCGTCGGCGACACCTGCCGCTACTGCGGCGGCGGACTCCCCGAAGGGCGCCGAATCACCTTCTGCCCCGGCTGCGGACACAACCTCACGGTGCAGCACTGCCCCGCTTGCGCGACCGAATTGGAAGTCGGGTGGAAGTTCTGCATCACGTGTGGGCGCGGCGTGGGAGGCTAGGCGCCTCCTCGGGGGACGAGAGACAGGAGAGCGGAGTTCGGCAGCGGAGAACGCGGAGGGATTGGGGAGGGTACAATCGGGGGGCGCGGTGACACTTTTCGTGATCGCAGCTCCGTAGTGCTCACCACTCCGAAATGTCTCACTCTCGTCTTGCCCTGCTCTCCCGTTCGGATGTGCGGCGCGCTGCGCGTGCTGGGTGCCTCGGGCTTCTCGCCGCCGCTGCTGCGGCCTGCGCCTCGTCGGGGCCGATCACGGTGACCGCGGTACCGGCGCCTCTCGCCGACCCGTCGGCGACGGCGAGTGCAGCGGGTGCGCAGACGAGTCGAGAGGTGAGCGGGTGGCGTATCGACACGAGGGAGCATGTCGACCTGTGGCTACACGGCTTCGCGATGCTCCAGGACGACTCGTCGCTGGTCCCGTACTTCCGGCTCGGGTACCGCGCCGCGCTCCTCCAGGTGCGCCCGGCGGGCGGGCAGCTGGACGCCAACCGTCCGCAGTTGCAGCGCCGCTTGTCCGAAAACGCCAACCTGACCTCGGCGCAGTTCCTCGCCCTGTACTTCGCCTCGTGGGACGACCTGCGGCGCGGCGCCGATCGCTTCATCCGTGACGGCGGCGACGTGCGCGCCGCGCGCACCCAGGAAGATCTGCGCATGTACGCCACGCTGCGCACGTACTTCCCCACGGGGGAGGACCGCGAGTGGCTCCGCCTCTTCGTGCAGAGCCTGGACGACGAGCGCACGCGCTTCTTCCGCGGGTACTGGATCCAGCAGCAGCAACGCCGCGCCTCGATGCGCTCGTCGATCGAGTCGCTCTGGACCGGCACGTATCGGCCGGCCTTCACCCGCTTCATGCGCAACAGCATGCAGCGCGACGGCTCGATCCTCCTCTCGCTCCCCCTCGCCGGTGAGGGGCGCACCCTGTCGGTGGGGCAGCGCGACAACTTCGTCACCGTCACGTTCCCCGCCGAGGGCGAGGATCCGCGCGATGCGCTGTATGTCGTGGCGCACGAGGTGGTGGGGACGGTGGCGACGGCTGCGGTGCGCGACAACGCCTCGGCGGCCGAGGATCGGAGCGGCGAGACCGCGAAGTGGACGACGTTGGCAGCCGTGCGCGGCGGGGCGATGTTGCTGGAGCGAATCGCCCCCGAACTCCTCGCCGGATATCAGCGATATTATCTCACGCTGGCCCGCCAGAAGCCCGGTGCCGGTGACTTGTCGGCGCCCTTTGCCGCCACTTTTCCGCTCCCTTCCCAGATTGCGACGGCGCTGCAACGGCAGATCGACGTCGTGCTGGGAGGGATTTGACGTCAGGCACGCCATGACCGATCCACGTCCCGGTGACGCGCTCTCGCGGCGCCCCGCCCCGCAAG
Source organism: Gemmatimonadota bacterium (assembly GCA_027346425.1). Taxonomy (GTDB): domain Bacteria; phylum Gemmatimonadota; class Gemmatimonadetes; order Gemmatimonadales; family Gemmatimonadaceae; genus SCN-70-22. Next base: position 3,599 of record DAIESF010000396.1, read on the forward strand.
CACCAGCCCCCCTCGATCGCGCCGCGCTCGAGCGCGTCCTGGCGCGCGCCGCCGAGTTGCAGGCCGGCCAGTCCGAACCGGCCGAGGAGATGAGCGAGGCGCAGCTCATCGAGGTGGGGCAGGAGGTCGGGATCGGCGCCGAGCATGTGCGGCTGGCGCTGGCGGAGGAGCGCACGCGCGTGCAGCTGCCGGAGGAGCGCGGCATGGTTGGCGGGCTGTTCGGCGGCGAGGGGGTTACCGCGTCGCGGGTGATCAGCGGGAACGCGACCGACCTGTTGGGGCGCCTCGACGACTGGATGCAGAAGGAGGAAGCCCTGCGTGCCAAGCGGCGCTTCACCGACCGTCTGACCTGGGAGGCGCGGCGCGACTTCCTTGGGACCGTGCAGCAGGGGTTCAACTTCGGTGGGCGCGCCTACGCGCTCACGCAATCGGACGAGGTCGGGGCGACGGTGGTGCAGGTGGACGCGCAACGGTGCATGGTGCGACTGGACGCGTCGTTCGTGCAGTCGCGCCGCCGCAAGGTGCTGGGAAGTTCGCTCCTCGCCGGGGCGGGGGTCGTTGGCGCTGGCGGGATCATGGCCGTCGCCACCCTCATCCCCGAGGGGTCGCTCCTGTTTGGTGCGATCCTGGGGGCGCTTCCGGCGGCGGCCGGAGGGGCGATCGGCTACGCGGTGGCCAACGCGCAGCGGCGGCGCGTGGCCCGCGCGCAGCTGGCGCTGGAGCAGGTCCTCGACCGGCTGGAGCGCGGTGAGATTCGCAGACCCGCCAATCCGCTCGCCGATTTCATCGACGTGGTCGCCCGGAAGGTGGAAGGGATTCGTTAGCCGCGCGGGCAAGGACGCACGAGGCTAGCACCGGCCTCGCGCACGGCAACGCGCGAGGCTATCCGACCGATGGATGCGTACCCATAATTGCGCATGACTCAGATTCGCAGCGTCGGCGTCGTTGGCGGCGGACTGATGGGCTCGGGAATCGCCCAGGTGTCGGCGCAGGGGGGCTACCCGACCATCCTCCGCGAGCTGGACGACGCGCTGTGCGACAAGGCGCGCGCGTCGATCGAGCGATCGCTGCAGAAAGCGATCGAGAAGGGGAAGCTCACCGCCGAGCAGCGTGACGCGACCCTCGGGCGGCTGACCTTCGTCACCCACCTCGAGCGACTGGCCGCGTGCGACCTGGTGATCGAGGCCGTCGTCGAACACCTCGACACCAAGCGCGCGCTCTGGCGATCGCTCGACGCGCTCGCGGCGCCACACACCATGTTCGCGTCGAACACGTCGAGCCTGTCGATCGTGGATCAGGCGGCGGCCACGAAGCGTGGCGACCGGTTTGTGGGGCTGCACTTCTTCAACCCCGTCCCGGCGATGCGGCTCGTGGAGGACGTGCGCACGGTGACCACGAGTGACGACACGGTGGACGCGGCCTTCGACTTCGTGCGCGCCATCGGCAAGGAGCCGATCGCGGCCAAGGACTCACCGGGCTTCGTGGTGAACCTGTTGCTCGTCCCCTACATGCTCGACGCCGTGCGCGCAGTGGAGCGCGGGGTGGCGTCGGTGCAGGATATCGACACGGGGATGCAACTCGGGGCCGGGCACCCGATGGGGCCGCTGGCGCTGTGCGACTACGTGGGGCTCGACACCCTGCAGAAGGTGGCGGAGATCATGTGGGCGGCGTATCGCGAGCCTCGCTACGCCCCGCCGCCGTTACTGTCCCGGCTGGTGGCGGCAGGGATGCTGGGGAAGAAGAACGGGCGGGGGTTCTACGATTACTCGGGCGATCGGCCGGCGCCTAACGCGCTCTAGAGAGGGCGTGCGGCAGGCGCGCGGGAGGACGGACTCGAGGGAGGACGCGAGGGAAGGCTCGAGGACGGGCGCGGACACGGTACAGGGCGACGACTGGCGCGGGAGGAGCGACACAGCCGATGCATGGCATGCGCGCGGTAGTCATGGCGGCGACGATGGCCGGAGTCGGGTGGGACACGCTCGCCCTCGCCCAACCTGCCGGTGCCCAGCGCACCCGGGTAGCCGGGGTCGTGTACGACAGCGTATCGCACGCGCCGCTGGCGGGGGCGTTGGTGCAGCTGGTCTCGTCGGAGACGCACGGTGACGATGTGCGGCTGACGACGAGCACCGACTCGGCGGGGCGTTTCGCCTTTGCGCCGGTGGGGCGCGGGCGCTTCGTCCTCGGCTTCTTCCACCCCAAGCTCGATTCGTTAGGCGTGGAGCCCCCGCTCACCGCCGTCGACATCCGCGAGGAAGGGGACCACGCCCTCGAGCTCGCCGTTCCGTCGGTGGCGACGGTGCTGCAGCGAGCGTGCGGCGACGGGGCGATGCGTGATTCGTCCGGGGCGGTGATGGGATTCGTGCGCAACGCGGCCACCGCCGGGGTGGTGGAGCGCTCGACGGTGCGGGCACGGTGGAGCGAGATCGTCATCGGCGGCAAGGGCGGGGCGCAGGTGCGCGTGCGCGAATCGATTGCGCGCACCGGCGACGATGGGTGGTACGCCCTCTGTCACGTCCAGGCCGGCGGACTCG
>DAIESF010000339.1 GCA_027346425.1 Gemmatimonadota bacterium
GGCGCGACGGGGACGTAGCGGAGCAGCCGGACGGCCAGACGCACCACGCGGGGGGCGGGAATCATGCGAGCAAAGATGCCCTGCGCGAGGGAGCGACGGCACTCCCGGAACATGCCGCGGAGGCCCGTGCACTCCGGCACGGGCCCCCGCACGCCGCCTGGCGAATGGTCAGAAGCTGCGTGTCACCCGCAGGTACCCGTTGCGCCCAGGACGAAGGAGGAGCTGCGGATCGACGTGTGCGCGGTAGGCGTGATCGAGGATGTTCTCCACGCCGGCGATCACACCGACCGACGCGACGTTGAACCCGCCGCGCAGGTTGAGCACCCCGTACCCCGGCGCGACCCGCTCTCCGGCGTCCAGCGCAATGCGCTCCTGCCGGTCGGCGGCCCGTCCCTCGACTTCCGCCCAGCGCTGGCTCCCCCGCGGCGTGAACCGCAGCGCCAGGCTCCCCTCGAGCGGCGGGGTCGCCACCAGCGGCGTCGTCGAGACGAGGTTCTCGCCGCGCACCCAGGTCATGGCTCCCCGCATGCGCAGGCGCGCCCCCAGCCCGAGGTCGGTGGCGGCGGTGACCCCCTGCAGGCGTGCCTCGCTGACGTTGGCGTACTCCCGCACCGGTTTGCCGCTGACGGAGTCGCCGGCGGCGAGACGCGGGGCGATGAGGTCGTGCAGGTCGTTGCGGAACGCCGTGACCGATGCCGAGAGCCCGCCCAGCAGGCGCGGGGCCCGGTAGGCGAGCGTCCCCTCGACGTTGCGGTTGGTCTCGGGGGCGAGGGTCGGCGTGCCGCGGTACACGAACCCGTCGGGACGCAACGCCAACCCGTACAGCTCGGTGGGGTCGGCGATGCGATAGCCCCAGCCTAACGAGGCGCGGAAATCGAAGCCGCCGCCGAGTTCGAGGCGGGCCCCCAGGTTACCGGTGGTGATCCAATCGCGCGACGAGGCCTCGCCGTCGGCCTGGCGCGAGGCGCGGTCGACGCGCACCCCGGCGCTCGCGCTGAGCGCGCGCGCCAGCGAGACCTCGCCCTGGCCGAAGAGCCCGGCGTCGACGACGCGCACCCCGGGCCACGTGCGCAGGACGATCGACGTCGGTGTCCCCATCGTTGCCCCTGACGAGGCCAGACGCCGCGACTCGTTCCAGCGCGTCGCCTCGGCGTCCCACTGCGTCACGTCGAGACCCACGTCGACACGACTGCGCGTCGTGGGAACGAGCCGCAATTGCGCGCGGGCGCCGGAGGTGATGGAGTGCGACTTCGCGTCGGTCTGCGACCGCACCGACCGCGGCGTCCCGTTGGGCATGGTCATCGGCATGGTCATGTCGATGGTCATGTGATGCTCGAGGCGCTGGACGTAGGCACGCGCCGAGACGGCGCCGATGAAGCGGCGCCCGGCCTGCCAGCCATAGTCGAGGGCGTAGGAGTGACGCCCCTCACTGGGGATGACGGCCCCGGCCATCGCCGGCCACCCGATGTCGCGCCCTTCGTAGAAGGAGGTCGCGAGCGCCAGCCGTTGCGCAGGGGTGGGGGCGACACCGAGGGTGAAGGCGGCGGTCCCGTCGCGGTACGCCGAGCCGTCGACGCGCCCCTCGGGAGAGCGGTAGTCCGAGTAGTTGGCGAGGTCGAGCGAGAGCGCGGCGTCGAGGCGCGAGCGGCGCAACGAGAGCGTCGAGCCCAGCGAGGCGCCCGGCACGGCCGATGCCCCCCCGGCGCGAAACTCCCCGGACCATCCGTTCTCCATCGCGGGACGACGGGTGACGACGTTGATCACGCCACCGATGTTCCCCGAGCCGTACAGTGTGGAGCCCGGGCCCGACAGGATCTCGACGCGGTCGACGGTCGATGGGTCGACGGTCGACAACCCCTGGTCCATGCCGAAGGTGCAGGCGCGGTTCACCCGCGCGCCATCGACCATGACGGTCACCCGCTCGCCACCCAGGCCGCGCAGCAGCGCGCGCGACCCCCATTCCCCCATGCGCTGCAAGGCGATTCCCTCCACGCCCTCGAGCCGCTCGGCGAGCGATGACCCGCCACGCGCCCCGACCTCGGCGCGCCGCACGAGCGACGTGCCTAACGCCGATCCGACGCCGAGGTCGGTGGATGACGCGTCGGCGACCGAGATCACGTCGAGCATGATGGGGCGCGGCGACAGCGTCATGACCGCAGGGATGTCGCCGGCCGCAACCGAACGCGCCTGGTAGCCGAGTCGCTGGAAGGTGACGAGCGCGGTATCGGCCGCCACGCGGACGGAATAGTGACCAGCGGAATCGGAGTAGCTGTGGAAGCCGCCGCTCCCCACGAGGACGCCGGCGAGCGGGAGGCGCGAATCGGAGGCGACGACGGTCCCGGAGCGGCGTGCGGGCGGCTGGGCGCCGAGCGAGAGCCACGCGGGGGCGAGCGCCAGGGACAGGGCGATGGCGATGGCGAGGGCGAGGGGGCGCACGCCCCCTCGCGCGGGCGCGAGCCCGCGACTGAAGCAGTGGTGCATGAGGTCTCCTGGAAGGCACGGGAGACACCGGCCGGATGCCAGCGTCTGCGTTAGGCGGTTTCCAGGAGAGCGGGAGGTGCGGTGGCTGGTGGGAGAAGCCAGGCGGCGCGCGACGATGGCGCGTCGACGGCGAGGACCGTTGGCGCGGTGTCGTGCGCGACGACCGCCGTCCACTGCTCGTTCGGGACGACAGTCGCCACGCCGAGCGGCGCGCACACGCAGTCGCCCGGGCAGTGGCACCCCGGCATCTGGTGGTTGCCGCGATCGCCCTCGTCAGCTGCTTGGTGTGCCGCTTGCGCCTGCTGCGCGCCGGCATCAAGCCCTCCCCCCATCGCGCCGTGCCCGGCGTGCGACATCTGCGGCGCGGCCGCGCCGGCTGCGGCGCCCAGGATGGGGAGGTGCGTGCACGACACGCCCGACAACCCGTGCAGGGTTGCGAGCATCACGAATGCGGCCACGAGGGACCGCATCACGCGCCGTCGAGCGTGGTCGAGCGCCATGGGGAGAACTTCGTCAAACGCGAGCGCGCGTCAAAGTCGGGCGAAGCGGACAATCGGTGTCGGGAAAATCCTGCAGCATCCGGGCAGCGATCGATCGGCTGCCGTCACTCCCCAGGTCCCGATCGTCGCCGCTTCCCCGGTCAGCGATCCATCCCGTGTGGCGGAGTGATGGAGCGTGGCGTGAACGAGAGCGGGGTGCGTCGCCCGGCCACGAGCTGCCGAAGCGCCGTCGCGAATCGGCGCGGCGCCGATGGGTGGTAGGCGAGAAAGAGATCCGGCTCGACGAGTTCCAGCTCCATCAGGACGAGACTTCCCTCGGTCTCGCAGGCGTCGACGCGCGCGTAGAGCCATGGCCCCGGGAGATTGGACACGATCTCCTCGGCTTGCGCGATGAGGGCGCCGCGCGGGGCATCGGCCGTGACGCTGCCACCGTAGCTCGTCTGCACGCGAAACTCTCCCGGGCGTGCGCGCTTCTTGACCGCGTGGCTGTAGTGCCCGCTGAGGAAGACCAGGGACCACTCGCCGTCGTCCATGACCGCCTGGACGAACGGCTGCACCAGCGCGTCGCGCTCGGCGACGAGCGCGGCGAACGCTCCCTCGTGATTCGCCTCGTCGCCGGCGGCGACGCGCGCCGTGCGATAACCCGATGCGGAAACCGTCGGCTTGTAGACGAGGTCGCGCCATCCGGTCCGGGCGACGATGCCGGCGAGCGTGTCGGCGGAGCCGCGATCGACGGCGATCGTCGGAACGGTGCGCACCCCCCGACTCGCGAGGTCGAGGAGATAGCGCTTGTCCATGTTCCAGCGCACGAGCCCCGGGGGATTCCACATGGGGATGCCCAGGTGCTCGATGTGGGCCAGCCACGCCTCGAACTCCTCGGCGCGCTCGTGATAGTCCCAGGTGGAGCGGAGGACGAGGGCGTCGTAGCGTGCCCAGTCGACGAGGGGCGAGTCCCACACGGCGCTTTCCGCCGTCACCCCGTGCTGCCGGAGCTCGTTGACGGCGAGGCGATCGTCCTCGCTGAGTTGGGGGAGGGCGCGATAGGTGACGAAGGCGAGTCGCATGGGGCCTGCTGGCGTCAGCTCCGCGCGGGGTCGGTGTTGAGCCGGGCGAGCCCGCGACGGGCCTCCTCCACGTACGGTTGCACCACCGGGTCGGCGTTGCGCCACGCGTTGGCGACGTAGAGGTAGGCATCTATGGCCTTGGGGCGAACTCCCAGTCGCTCGTTGACCCGCGCGCGCTCGAGGATCCACATCACCTTCAGCGACGGCCAG
>DAIESF010000407.1 GCA_027346425.1 Gemmatimonadota bacterium
ATCGGCAACGCCCGCGACGCGGCGGGGGGACTGGTTCCCTCCGCCGAGTCTGCCTCTGGGTGGAGGAAGCGCTCGGGGTTCCGCGCAAAGTGCCCGCGGCACCCTGGACAACAGAAGTAATACATCACACCGTCATGCGCGTGGTTCGCGCGGGCGGTGGCGATCTCCACCGTCATGCCGCACACCGGGTCGATCGCGCTCTCCGGCGCCGCCTTCCGCTCACCCGCCAGGTCACCTCCGTGTTGCGCCCATGCGATCTGCTCAAGTCCGCGCCGCGCCTGGACGATCTCGGCCATGATCGAGAGGGCGATCTCGTCGCCACGCCGCGCATGGATGTCGAGTCCGGCGGGCGCCCGGAGCTTGGCCAGCTTGTCTTCGGCGATGCCCATCGGCCGCAGCGCATCCCGCACCGACGCGGCGCGTGTCCGACTGGCGATGAGCCCCACGTAGGGGGCGTCACTCTGCAACGCGTCGGCCAGCGCCTCCTCGTCACCAGAGCCATGCGTCGCCACCACCACGAAGGTCAGCGGCGTGATCCACGTCGCGATCTCGGCCGTGGACGTGTGCACCTCGTCGGCGTGTTGCACCGCCGCCTGCTCCTCGCTCGACGCCACGGCGATGACGCGGTAGTTCAGCGCCTTGCCAAGGTGGATGAGTGACTGTGCCACCGGGAGATGCCCCACCACGATCAGGCGCGGGCGCGGTTGTTGCGGCTCGATATACACCTCGATCGTCCCTCCGCTGAAGCAGGTCATCGGGACTTCCACCATCCCGGGCGGGACCGGGTCGGCACCCGGAGTGGGCGACAACCGAATCAGCATGCACCGGTCCTCGACAATCGCCCGCCGCGCCTCGCGCACCACCGACGGCTGCGCGCAGCTCCCGCCGATCCACCCGTACATCACCCCGTCGAGGGTGATAATGGCACGATCGCCCGGCTTTCCTGAGGTAGGGGCCTGGGCGCGCACGACGGTTGCGGTAGCGAATGGAAGCCCCTGCTCGATGAGCGCCGACGCCTTGTGAAAGTATTCGTCGTACATGCAACGTCACCACGGTGGGGCAGACGACACCGGGCTCCTGCCGTGGCCATCGCCATGGCAGGAGCCCGGCGCGGTGCGCGTCCTAGTCGTTGACTCCCTTCGCGCGCAGCAGCTTCCAGACCTTCTGGGGCGTGATCGGGATGTCGATGTGCCGCACGCCCAGGTGCCAGAGCGCATCGACAACGGCATTGGCGATGGCCGGTGGCGCGCCAACCGTCGGAGACTCACCGACGCCCTTGGCCCCGATGGGATGGTGAGGCGACGGCGTGATGGTGCGGTCCGTTTCCCACTTCGGCGTCTCCATCGCCGTCGGGAGGAGGTAGTCGGAGAAGGTCCCCGACAGGTTCTGCCCGTTCTCGTCGTACACGATCTCCTCGAACAGCGCGGGAGCGAGCCCCATGGTGAGGCCACCGTGGATCTGCCCTTCCACCACCATCGGATTGATGATGTTGCCGCAATCGTCGACGGCGACGAAGCGACGCACCTTCACTTCACCGGTTCCCTTGTCGATGTCGACCACGCAGATGTACGAGCCGAAGGGGAAGGTGAGGTTCGGCGGATCGTAATAGTCCGTCGCCTCGAGCCCCGCCTCCATTCCGGGCGGATGGTTGGTGTAGGCGGCGAATGCGATGTCCTGGATCGTCTTGTGCTGGTCGGGCGCTCCCTTCACCTCGAAGCGATCGACCTTCCACTCGAGATCGTCCTCGTTCACTTCCAGCAGGTACGCCGCAATCTTCTTGGCCTTCGCCCGGATCTTGCGCGCCGCCATTGCAGCTGCGGCGCCCGCGGTGGGCGTCGAGCGGCTGGCGTACGTCCCTAGGCCATACGGTGCCGTGTCGGTGTCACCCTCCTCGACCTGGATGTCCTGGGCCGGGAGCCCGAGTTCCTCGGCGAGGATCTGCGCGTAGGTCGTCTCGTGCCCCTGCCCCTGCGACTTGGTGCCGAAGCGGGCGATCGCCTTCCCCGTGGGGTGAATGCGGATCTCCGCCGAGTCGAACATCTTGATCCCGAGGATGTCGTAATCGCGCGACGGACCGGCACCGACCACCTCGGTGAACGACGAGATTCCGATCCCCATCAACTCGCCACGCGCGCGCTTCTCCGCCTGCTCCTTGCGCAGGTCGTGGTATCCGATCACGTCCATCGCCTTCTGCAGCGCGGCGTGATAGTTCCCGCTGTCGTAGTCCCACCCGGTTGGCGACTTGTAGGGGAACTGCTCCGGCTTGATGAAGTTCTTCATGCGGAAGGCGGCCGGGTCTTCGCCCAGCTGGTGCGCGAGGACGTCGGTCATCCGCTCGATCATGTGCACCGCCTCGGTCACGCGGAACGAGCAGCGATACGCCACGCCACCGGGCGGCTTGTTGGTGTAGGCGGCATCAACCTCGATGTGCGCCGCCTTCATGTCGTACGACCCCGTGGCGATGGAGAAGAGGCCGGCGGGAAACTTCGACGGATTGGCCGCCGCGTCGGCCGCGCCGTGGTCGGCCAGCGTCTTCACCTGCATCCCGGTGATCTTCCCGTCCTTGTCGGCGGCCAGGCGGCAGGTGATGTGATAGTCACGGGCGAACGAGTCCGCCTGGAGGTTCTCGCTCCGGTCCTCGACCCACTTCACCGGCTTTCCCGTCACGAGCGACGCCACCGCGCAGATCACGTACCCCGGATACACCGGGACCTTGCCGCCGAAGCCGCCGCCGATGTCGGGGGAGATGATCTGGATCTTGTGCTCGGGGAGCCCGCTCACCAATGCGAAGACGGTGCGGTGCGCATGTGGCGCCTGCGACGTCATGTAGATCTGCATGTGCTGCATGGCGGTGTCGTAGTTCGCCACCATGCCGCACGTCTCGATCGAGGAGACGTGGATGCGCGGAATGTGCATCTTCTCCTCGATCACCGTCGCCGCATCCTTGAACACCTGGTCGGTGGCCTCCTTGTCGCCGGCCTCCCAATGCCAGATGTGGTTCGTCTTGAGCTCCTTGTCGTCGCGCACGATGACGTTGTCCTTCAACGCCTCGAAAGGATCGACCACCACCGGAAGCGGCTCGTAATCCACCACGACCTTCTCGATCGCATCGGCGGCGATGTAGCGGTCGGTGGCGATGATCGCGCACACCTCCTGCGCCTGGTACACCACCTTGTCGATGGGGAGCACCATCTGCGTGTCCGACATCAGCGTCGGCATCCAGTGCAGGTTCCCCGCCTTCTTGAGGTCCTCTCCGGTAATCACCGCCAGCACACCGGGGATCTTGAGTGCTTCGCTGGCATCGATCTTCAGGATCTTCGCGTGCGCGTACGGGGAGCGCACGATGTCCATGTGCAGCATCCCGGGGAGCTTCACGTCATCCACGTAGTTGCCACGCCCGCGAATGAAGCGCGGGTCTTCCTTGCGCTTCATGCGATGCCCCATGCCGCAGACCTTGGGCGGCGTGGTGATGCGCAGCTCGTCAGTCGTCGGGACGTTGGCCGACGATCCTTCCGGGACCGGCGAGTGCTTCTCGAAGCGATCAGCTACGTGGTTCATCGAGCCACCTCCTGCGGGGTAGCCATCTTCTCGGCCGCATAGCGGATCGCCTCGACGATGTTGTTGTAGCCGGTGCAGCGGCACAGGTTCCCGGAGATCCCGGCGCGAATCTCCGCCTCGCTGGGATCGGGGTTCTTCGACAGCAGGTACTTGGCGCACATGAGCATCCCGGGCGTGCAGTAGCCGCACTGCAGCCCGTGCTTCTCCCAGAACCCTTCCTGCAGCGGGTGCAGCGTACCTCCCTGCTCCAACCCCTCGACGGTCTCGACCTTGGCGCCGTCGGCCTGTACAGCAAAGACGGTGCAGCTCTTCACCGCGCGCCCGTTGAGGATCACGGTGCACGCGCCGCAGCTGGTGGTGTCGCACCCGATGTGCGTCCCCGTCATGCGCAACTCCTCGCGCAGGAAGTGGACGAGGAGCATGCGTGAGTCGACCTCCCCCGACTGCGGGGTCCCGTTCACGTCGACGCTGATCTTGTGCGTGCTCATGCTCAGCTCCTCCCCTGGGCTCGTGCCACCGCACGCCGGATCGCGCGCTTGGCCAATACGCGCGTCACGTCGCGCTTGTAGTCTGCCGACCCGCGCAAATCGCTCGACGGGTCGCACTCGGCCGCGGCCGCCTTCCCCGCCGCCTCGAACGCCTCCTCGGTCGCCGCCTTCCCGACGAGGGCCGCCTCGGCCCCCGGCGAGCGCATCGGCACCGGATTCACGTTCGTCAGCGCGACGCGCGCCGCGCTGATGGTGGGTCCGTTCATCGTCAGCTGCACCGCCACCGCGGACGTGGCGTAGTCACCGACCTTGCGCTCCATCTTGACATAGGCGCCGCCGGAGGACGCGCCGGGTGCCGGCACGCGAATGTCCAGCATGATCTCGCCCGGCTGCAGCGAACTCTCGAACAGGTTCACGAAGAAGTCGTCGATGGCGATGTTCCGTCGGCCGCCTGGCCCCTGTGCGACGATCGTGGCGCCGTACGCGAGCATCACCGCCGGCTGGTCGTTGGCCGGGTCTGCATGCGCCAGGTTCCCCCCCACGGTGCCGCGGTTGCGCACCAGCGGGTCGGCGATGACCGAGACGGCATCGGCCAGCAGCGGATAGCGCTGCTGCACGACGGCCGATTCCTCCAGCCACGCTTCGGGAGTCATCGCCCCGATCGCCAGCACGTTGCCTTCTTCGCGCACGTAGCGTAGGCCGTCGAGCTTGTTGAGGTCGATCAGGATCTCGGGCTGCGCCAAGCGGAAGCGCATCGCCGGGATGAGCGAGTGCCCCCCGGCCAGGAGCTTCGCAGCGTCGCCGTGTCGCGCCAGCAACTGGAGCGCTTCGTCCAGCGTCGATGGCGCGTGGTAGTCGAAGGTAGCGGGAATCACGTTCGAGCTCGCGGGTTGCGGGTGGAAGAGCGACGGGCTTGAGGCACCTACCTAACGAGTTATCGGATGACCAGGATGACCACGCCGATCACGATCATCCGGCGGGCTCATCGGGGAATGAGGTCCTTCGCGACCTCCTTGGCGACCCCGGCGGCGCAATCGAAATCGCCGGCAATCTTCATTTGGACATCGAGGGATCGAGCGTGGCGGCGCGGCGGGACAACGGCCGGGCCCCTATACTGGCAACCGGTTCGCGCGTCAGCAAGCACACCGGCGATGAGGTCGCGCTAACTTTCACGCACCCTGCCGCACTCCGTCCATCGTCCGACCCGGTCGCGCGCTCGCTGGCGCGACGCCAGGTAAGCGTACGGTCAGCCTCCGGTCAGCCTTCGGTCAGCGCACCGTCAGCGGTACGCGCCGATAGTCGCGACGACCCGCCGAATTGATCACGATCGTGTAGTCGCCGGGCCCGGGTGGCATCCACTCGAAGTCCACCGTCTGCCCCACATCCAGCCGGAAGGGGCCACGGTACTCCCGTACCTGCGACGCCGCGAGATCGGCCCCATCGAAGGCGACGTTCCGCCACGCCACGACGGTGGAATCGCGCATCAGGCGGGGCGCAAACCCTGCCGCCACGCCGATGTTCACGAAGCGAAAGCGATGCGTCACTCCCGCCCGCAACTGCAGCGGCCGCGGGAGTGAATCGCCGTTGAGGACAAGCTGAGGCGGATCCTCTCCGCCATCCCACCCTCCCACGAACACGTGGTCCGTCTCCGGATCGTAACGTTCCCCGGACGGCAGCACGATGATCGCCCCATACAGCCCCGAAGTGAGCTGCTCCAGGTCGTTCAGGTGCGTGTGGTACATGAACGTCCCCGGCCGCCGCAGCGTCAGGCGAGCCGTGAACGAATCCGAGGGGGCGATCGCCGGCGCCACACCGGCACCGACCCCACTCCAGCCGGCAACGCCGTCGGAGTAGCTCTCCAGTTCAATGCCGTGCCAATGCACCGCCGTCCCCTCGCGCAACCGGTTCACCACCGTGATGTCCGTCGGCTCCCCGACATGCAGCACCAGCGGCGTCCCGGGGAGTTCCACCGAATCGGGAGCCGGGGGTCGGCCATCGCCCTGCAACACGTAGCCTAACGAACGCGGCGCGCGCCGACGGCGCACCCCCTCCTGCACCAGAAGCCGAAGCTGGCGCGCCCTCCCGCGCGGCGGCTCCTTCCATCCGGGCGAGGGACGCACCGCCACGCCAAGCACGAGTCCCGCCATGTGAGTGCCAGCGTCGTGCGAGAGCGCGAGATGACCGCCTGTGGGCGGGTCGAGCCGAGCCTCCGGGACGACGTGGAAGCCGATGTGGCAGTGATAGAGCCAGTTCCCGTCTCGCTCCGGCACCCAGGTCATCGCCATGGTGCTGAAGGCGCTCATCGGTTCCGTCACCACCATGCGACGCCGGTCGGCGGCGTAGGTGCTGTCGACTCGTCCGTTCCCTCGCGCGTCGACTCGGTAATAGAAGCCGTGCAGGTGCATCGGATGACCACGAACCGTGGCGTTCACCCATCGCCACCGCACGGTGTCACCCACCATCGCGCCGACGCGCTCCGTGTAGGGCCACGAGCGACCATTGATCGCCAGCGCGTTGCGGTACCTGGTCGAATCAACCGTCTCGCCCCAGATGTTCATCACGAACACCCGGTCCGACCCCGACGCGCCCAGTGAATCGATCACCAGTGCCCCGCCCGCCGTCTCCCGCTCCCGCACATCGTGGTTCACGGTTCCCGGCCACGCCCAGTACGTATAGGTCCCCGGCGTCCCAGCGGCGAAGACGAAACGGCGTGATCCGCCCGGGGCGATCCCGACACTGTCTACCGACGAAGTCGGTCGCGTCCCCATCCCATGCACCCAGATGGTCGAGTCTGGCAGCGTGTTGACGATCGTGACGTCGAGCGTCGTCCCCTCGCGCACGCGCAACAGGGGGGCGGGAATCTGGGGAGCCTGTCCCTCCTCCGCAAAGGCGGCGACGTCGACGTATGGGCCACCGAGGGAATCGGGATACCAGCGCGCCATCTCGAGTCGCAGCGTGGCCACCAACGTATCACCGCGCCGCACGCCTGCAACGCCGCGGTTGTCGTTGGCCTGCACCGCCCGCAGCGGCGCCGGCAGGGCGGCATCGCGCGAGGCGATGGCCGTCGGGCCGGACAGGAGACACACACCCCAAACGATCCAACGCCGCGAGACGGACGACGCTACAGGGACCATGCCCAACCACCCTCGGAAGGCGAGGGAGAAACACTACTTGTTTAGGGAAGAGTCGGCAAGCGCGACCGCAGCTGGAGCCGCCAGCTCGCGTCACTGCCGCCTGGCGTCTATGAGGCTTCTGCAGAAGGTCGACGACTCCGGCGCTCGGGACGTCGCGCCGGCACACGCTGCAGCAGCGTCAGGAAGGACTCCAGGGCGTCGAAGTTGTGTGCGGGAAGCAGGTCGTCCACGAACTCGCGCGCCGAGGCCATCCCGCTCGCCGTCGGCTGGTAATCGACGCTCCCCGCCAGGGGATTCAACCAGATCACCCGATGCGAGCGGTCGCGCAAGAAGCGCATCTCGCGACGCAGCAGCGTCGCATCACCCCGGTCCAGCCCGTCGCTCAGGATCACCGTCACCGCCCCCCGCCGCAGCACTCGCCGCCCCCACCGATGGTTGAAGTCGTGCAGCGACTCGCCGATCCTCGTCCCCCCAGCCCAGTCCACGACCTCGCCCGCCGCCGCCGCGATCGCGCGATCGACATTGCGCACGCGTAGCTGTCGCGTGAGGCGAGTGAGGCGCGTGCCGAAGACGAACACCTCCACCTGCCGACGCCGCCGGATCGCCGCATGCAGGAACTGCAGCAGCACGCGCGAATGCCGCTCCATCGACCCCGAAATGTCGGCGAGAAAGACCAGGGGCCGCTCCGTCAACCGGCGCTTCCGCGTGGGAAGCTCCAGTACGATCCCCCCGGTGCGAAGCGCGCGTCGTATCGCATTGCGCAGGTCGGGCGTTGGGCCGCTGGGTGCGCGCTTCAGCCGGCGCGTCCGCCTGAGCGCTGCCGACCAGCTCATGTTCTGCATCAACCGTCGCAGGGCATCGAGCTCGCCGGGTGACATCTCCGCGAATGTCCGCCGACGCAACAGTTCGGTCGCACTCCACGCACCAGTACGGTCTTCGACGTCGACTTCGCGCTCGAGCTCGCGCGCACGAAAAGCGTCGTAGGAGGCAATCGTGAAGCTCCCCTGCACGGCCAGCCCCGCCTCGTTCACGCGGCGCTCGCGGCGCGCCCTCACCATCGTGGTCCCGACTCCGGCGCGCCAGAACCGGTTGAAGACGAGATCGAGGACCGGGAGGTCCTCGCGCCGCGTTACCAGAAGCGAACGCGCCGCGTGATAGACCTGCTCGCGCTCACCGACGTCGACCAGCGTCAGCGCCTGAAACAGGGAGAGCACCTGCCCTGTCGAGACCGGAAGCCCCGCGTGGCGCAGCAGCCGGCAGAACAGGACGAGGTTCGCCGTGAGCTGCGTTGCCACGGAGTCACCGCTCATCCGTTGGATGTGCTGAGCGCCTGTTCGACCAGGCGACGCGCCACGGGACCTCGTACCGACTCCACGTCGTCCTGGTACTTGAGGAGAAGGCCGAGCGACGCGGACACGACCGCCTCGTCGAGCGCCCGGGCACCGAGGTGCGTCAGCGCCTCGGCCCAGTCGAGCGTCTCGGCAACGCCGGGGCGCTTGAACAGCTCCTCGCTGCGCAGCGATTGCACGAAGTGGACGACCTGCACGGCAAGCTGCGCCGACGCGCCATGCACCTTGCGACGCACGATCTCCAGCTCCGTCGCCAGCGCCGGATACTCGATCCAGTGGTAGATGCAGCGCCGCTTGAGCGCGTCATGTACCTCGCGCGTCCGGTTGGAGGTAATGAAGACGATCGGGCGGTGCTTGGCCGTGATCGTCCCGATCTCCGGGATTGTCACCTGAAAGTCGGAGAGCAGCTCGAGGAGGAACGATTCGAACTCCTCGTCAGCGCGATCCAGCTCGTCGATGAGCAGGACAGGCGAGCGTTCTCGCCCCGCATCGATCGCCTGCAGCAGGGGGCGGCGGATCAGGAATTCCTCGGTGAATACTCCCCCCGCCGATGACGCGGGGCTCGCCGAGTCGTTCCGCCTTCCCTGGATCTCCAGAAGCTGCCGTGCATAGTTCCACTCGTAGAGGGCGTGATTCACGTCGAGCCCTTCATAGCACTGCAGGCGAATCAACGGCGCCCCAAGGATCCGCGACGTGACCTTCGCGACCTCTGTCTTTCCCACGCCGGGCTCGCCTTCGAGAAAGAGCGCCTTCCCCATCCGCATCGAGAGGAAGAGACTCGTCGCCAGCCCTACGTCGGCGACGTAGTCCTCGGCGGCTAAGGCGGCGATGGTCTGGTCGATGGAGTCGAACATGATGTGGATGCGGGGCGAGATGCGCGGCTCGGCACTGTCGTGATCATGCAGGTGCCGCCGCGGCGTGCACAATAGCGTGCGCTATCGCCGACGGCGGCGATCGAGGATCGCGCGCACGCGCGCCAGGAGTTGCGCGGGCGTGAACGGCTTTTGGAGCAGGCGCTCCATGTCGCCGGCGAGCGCCTCCTGCAGCGGGAAGTCGGAGGGGTAGCCTGACATGAAGAGCACCGGTAACGCCGGGTCGCGGGCGCGGGCGGCCGCTGCCACGTCGGTGCCACTGCGACGAGGCATCACCACGTCCGTGAGCACGAGATCAAGCGCCACCGTTCCGTCCGCGATCCGCGCCAGCGCCGACTCGCCATCGTTCGCAAGGATGACGTGGTATCCCGCCGCCTCGAGCACGCGCTGCGCCAAGCGCCGGAGCGACGCCTCGTCCTCGACGACGAGGATCGTTTCCGTCCCGCCGACTGTCGCCTCCTCGCGCTCCGTGGCAACGGACGCCTGCGCTGCAGCTGCCGGTGCCGCCGGGAGCCACACGTCGAAGCGCGCCCCGTCTCCCGGGCGCGACGCAACCGTGATCAGGCCGCCCGCTGCCGTCACGTTGGCGTAGGACGTGGCGAGTCCCAGGCCGGTCCCCTCGCCACGGGGCTTCGTGGTGAAGAACGGCTCGAACAGCTTGGCCCGCACGGCGGGGGCGATCCCGTGGCCCGTATCCGCGACCTCGAGGCGGACCCATCCCCCGGCGCTGCGGCGCGACAGCAGCTCCGCCGGCGGCTCGCGCGTCCAGGAGGTCGTCAGGCGCAACGACCCGCCGCCCGGCATCGCGTCACGCGCATTCACCACGAGGTTGACCACCACCTGCTCGAGCTGTCCACGATCGACATGGACGCTCGGCAGGTCGGGCGCGAGCGTGACCTGCACTTCGATGTGCTCACCGAGCAAGCGCAACAGCAGTTGCTCGATCTCCGCCAGCAGCGCATTGAGGTCGACGAGTTGCAGCTCGTGCGGCATCCGGCGGCTGAAGCCGAGGAGCTGCTTGGTGAGCGTGCGGGCGCGATTGGCGGCGTCGGCGATCTCCCGGATCTCGACGCGTTCGCGCGCCGGCGGGTAATCGTGCAGCAAGAGTGCTGCGTTCCCTCCAATGACGGTGAGCAGGTTGTTGAAGTCGTGGGCGATCCCCCCTGCGAGGCGCCCCACCGCCTCCATCTTCTGGCTCTGGTTGAGTGCCACCTCGAGCGCGCGCTGCGCCGTGATGTCCTCGATGAAGAGCTTGGTCACCGTTCCCGCCCCCTCCTCCGTCCCCAGCCGCCCGTTGAGCCGCACGGTGATCGTCGCCCCATCGCACTTCCTCCAATCGGCCTCCACATCGCGAATCAGCTGCTCTTGGCGCAGGCGCTCCACGACCTCCGCATAGCGTTCGGGCGAGGCGAAGACCTCTCGCGCGTCGGTGCCCACCAACGACTCGGCCGTGGCATGCCCCAACATCAAGATGAGCGCGGGATTCACGCTCCAGAAGCGACCATCGCCGGCGATCACCGCGATGCCGAAGACCGACTGATCGACGATTGCCTGGTAGCGCTCGCGGGTCTGCCGCTCGGCCGCGTCCGCCGCGTCGCGCGACTCGAAGCTCTCGCGCAGCTGGCGCGCGAGCGCCTGCACCTCCGACGGCCCTTCGGGGGGCGGCCAGTCGGCGACGCCTTCCCTCGCCACGCGCGCCGTTTCCACCAGGCGGCGCAGCGAACCCGAGATGTGCCGTTCGATCGCCTGGGCCAGCGTCCCCGCCACGAGGAGGACGAGGGCGCCCAGGGCAATGCCGCTCCACAGCTTGGCGCGCGCCGGCCCCATCACTCGCTCGATCGGCACGCCGGCGTAGACCGTCCATCCCACGCTCGGCACCTTCACGCTCGCCCACAGGCGCTGCGTTCCGTCCGCGTCCTCACCGCGGACGAGCTCTCGTCCCGGGCCCACCGGTGTCCCGGGAACGCTCGGCGCGGGGAGCTGCCGTCCGACCCACTCGGCTGGTTCTGCCGACCGGGCAAGGACGATCCGGTTGCCGTCAGCGATCGTGATCAGCTCGTCGGGACCCGAGGGGGCGCCGGCCAGGAGCTCCTGAAACTGCACCGCCGGAATGCTCGCACCGATCGCCCCGATGAAGCGCCCGTCGGCATCGGTGATGGGGCTCGCCACGGCAATCACCCATCCTGCCGTGATGATCCCGACCTGCGGCGCCCCGACGACGAAGGTGCGCTTGGCCTTCACCTCACGAAACCAGTTGCGCTCCGAGAGGTCGAGCATCGCGCTGTCGGCGTATGGGCGCGCCGAACAGCGGAGGAGTCCGCTCGAGTCGACATCGACGATGTTGGTGATCTGCGGCGCGAGCGCCCGCACCGATTGCAGGAAACGCGAGCAGCGCGGACTGCTGAAGAGCAGTGTCGTGTCCTGGCGCGCCATCCCCTCGAGCACGTCGCGGGTGCTGGCCAGCAGCTGCACCGATGCCGCCGTGGTGACCTCTGCCAGCCGCAACGCGGCGAGTTCGCCCTGTCGCTGTTCCAGCTGGTACGCCTCCATCCCCGATCGCACGGCGAGCACCGCCAGCGGAACGGCCGAGACGACGGCGAGGAGCGCGAGGTGAACGCGGATCGAGCGGGAGCGCCGCGGGGGGGGCAGGGCGGCGGGAGCTGGGGAGGACACGATACCGAGATTATCGACCGGTCTCGCGACGCGCCAGCAAGGAAGTCGTGGCGCTCCCCCGTTGCGGGCCCTCGCGGACCCGGTCTGCGACAGCCACGCGGGTCACCCCGGGAATCGGCAGGCACGCGCGAGGGCGATGTCACCGTCAGCCAGCGAAACGCCCCATCGGGATGTCGATGTGCTTCACGAAGCCCAGGACGTCGGTATGGAAGTGCAGCGCCTTGTCCTGGTCGTCTACCATGATGCTTGCCAGCTTGATCTGCATGGACGCCTTGGGTTCGGGCGACGAGATCGTCGCGCCCAGGGTTGAACGCCGTCGAGGGAGAGACGAGCCACAATGCTCACCGCAGCGTTCGTCGATGCAAAGGCGCCCGCCAAGGGCGGGCGCCAGGCAGGCCATGTCGGGACCTCGCGGTCCTCCCTACCGAAAGCGATCCATCAACTTGTCCAGCGCCGCGCTGCCGGGACACAAGCGCTCGAACGGCACGTCGATCAGCGGCGTCGGCACCGTGCGCATCATGTCGTGCATGTCGCGTCCGGTCTCGTCCACGAAGAGGAGCCCGGTCGCGATCTCGTGCCGCGCCTGGCAGGCGCGTACGTGTGCATACGCCGAGTCGCGATCAGTCGGGTCGTAGTCCGGCGCCGTTGCCCGCAGGCGAACGCTCCCGCCGTCGTGCAATTGCACCACCGAGACATCCTCGTTGGTCTCCGGCACGGTGATCTCGCGCCGCAGCGGGACGAAGTCGGCGTGCACCACCTCCACCTCGTGCTCGCGCGTGTACGCATAGCTCTTGGTCGACCCTTCGTGGTCGTTGAACGACACGCACGGCGAGATCACGTCCACCAGCGCGAACCCCTTGTGCGCGATCCCCGCCTTGAGGATCGGCACCAGTTGCTTCTTGTCGCCCGAGAACGACCGCGCCACGAACGTCGCGCCTAACGTGAGCGCCAGCAGCACCGGGTCGATCGGCGCCTGCTCGTTGGCCTCTCCCTTCTTCGACGTCGAGCCGATGTCGGCCGAGGCCGAGAACTGCCCCTTGGTGAGTCCGTACACGCCATTGTTCTCCAGCACGTACAGCATGTTCACGTTGCGCCGGATGGCGTGCGACATCTGCCCGAGCCCGATCGACAACGAGTCGCCGTCGCCCGAGATGCCGATGTAGGTCAAGTCACGGTTGGCCGCCGCCGCCCCGCTCGTCACCGACGGCATGCGCCCGTGCACCGCGTTGAAGCCGTGCGATTGCTTCATGAAGTACGCCGTCGTTTTCGACGAGCATCCGATTCCGCTCATCTTGGCGGCGCGGTGTGGCTCGAGGTCGAGTTCCCACGCCGCCTGCACCAGCGCCGCGGTCACCGAGTCGTGCCCGCACCCGGCGCACAGCGTCGACATCGCCCCCTCGTAATCGCGCAGTGTGAGGCCAAGGCCATTGGTGCGCGAACTGGGGTGCCTGACAGGAGGTTTCGCGATGGAGGTCATGCGGGGACTCCGGCAAGATGGGCTGCAACGGCATCCACCACGACCTTCGCGGTGAGCGGCATGCCGCCGTAATCGAGGATGGGGACCATGTCGTCGCGCGGGATGCCAAGCTCGATCGCGAGCAGCGACCGCAACTGCGCGTCGCGGTTCTGTTCGATCACGAACGTGTGTTCGTGCGCGCCGAGGAAGTCGCGCACCTCGGCGCCGAACGGGAAGGCACGGATGCGCATCACGTCGGTCGCGATGCCCTGCGCCTCCAGCTTGTCCGCCGCCTCCCGCACCGCCGCGTCGCACCCGCCGATCGTCACCAATCCCACCTCCGCCCCCGCCCGGCGATGGATCTCCGGCTTGGGCATCACGGTCGCAGCATGCTCGAACTTCCGCTTGAGTCGGTCGACCACTTCCTGGTAGGCGTCGGAGTCCTCGGTATAGGCCGCGTGCTTGTCGTGTCCCGAGCCGCGCACGAAATACGCCCCCTTGCCGCCGACACCGGGAAGGGTCCGGGCGGCAATGCCGTCGCCATCCACGTCGACGTACCGCGAGAACTTCTGCACCTTCGCCAACGCCTCGGCATCCAGGACCTTGCCACGATCCGGACGATACGAGTCGTCCCATTCCAGGCGCTTGACCATCCAGTCGTTCATCCCGATGTCGAGGTCAGACGCCACGAACACCGGCGTCTGGAAACGCTCGGCGATGTCGAATGACTCCACCGCCATCTCGAAGCACTCGCGAGGGTTGGCCGGAAAGAGGATCAGGTGCTTCGTGTCGCCATGCGATGCATAGGCGAGTGAGATCAGGTCGGCCTGCTGCGTCCGTGTCGGCATCCCGGTCGCCGGGCCACAACGCTGCACATCGAAAAAGACCGCCGGGATGTCGGTGTAGTAGGCGAGCCCGATGAACTCCTGCATCAGCGAAATGCCCGGCCCCGAGGTGTTGGTGAAGGATCGCGCGCCGGCCCACCCCGCGCCGATCACGATCCCTGCCGCCGCCAGCTCGTCTTCTGCCTGGAGGATCGCGTAGTTGTGGAGCCCCGTCTCCTTGTCCACGCGGAACCGCTCGCAGAATCCCTTGAACGCCTCCATCAGCGCCGTCGCCGGGGTGATCGGGTACCATGCCCCGACCGTCGCGCCGGCATACACTGCGCCTAACGCGCATGCCGTGTTGCCGTCAATCAGGATCGCGTCGCCCGTCGCGTCCATCTTCTCGAGATGGAACGGGAGCGGGCAGGCAAAGTTGGCCTTGGCATAGTCGTAGCCCAAGCGAATCGCCGTGTGGTTCGCCTCGAGGAGCCGCTGCTTCTTCCCGAACTTCTCGGTGAGCATCTGCCCCACGACGTCCATGTCGATGTCGAGGAGCGCCGCCAGCGCCCCGGCATACGCGATGTTGCGCAGCAGGGTCCGGTCGCGGTCCTTCTCGAACGCCTCCACACACATCTTGCCGAACGGGATGCCAAGGACGGTGATCCCCTCCCGCACGAGGTCGGGATCGAGCGGCCACGAGGAGTCGTAGAGCAGGTAACCGCCCGGACGCACCGCGGCGACGTCGCGCGCGTAGGTGGACGGATTGAGCGCCACCACGAGGTCCACCTCCGAGGGGCGCGCCGTGTAGCCGTCCTTGCTCACCCGCACCTCGTACCACGTCGGGAGCCCCTGGATGTTCGACGGGAAGATGTTCTTCCCCGTCACCGGGATCCCCATCCGGAAGATCGCCTGCATGAGGAGGGCGTTGGCACTCGCCGATCCCGTGCCGTTGACCGTCCCCATCTTGAACGAAAAGTCGTTGATGCCGCTCATCGGCTCACCTGCCCTGCATACGGAAGTTGGAGATCGAAGGTGCGCATGTCCCATGCGGCCGTCGGGCACCGCTCGGCGCACAGCCCGCAATGCAGGCAGACATCCTCGTCCTTCACCATCACACGCCTGGTCTGCGGAAGCTCGGCGGACACGTAGAGCTCCTGCGCCAGATTGAGCGCCGGCGCCGAGAGGCGCGTCCGCAGTTCATCGATGGGACTGCTGTTGGTCGTGATCGTGAGGCAGTTGGTAGGGCAGACGTCCACGCAGGCGTCGCACTCGATGCAGAGCGGTGCCGTGAAGTGGGTCTGGATGTCGCAGTTGAGGCATCGTTGCACCTCACGGGCGGCCTGCTCGGGGGTGTAGCCCAGCTCCACCTCGATCCCGATGCCGCTGAAGCGCTTCTCCAGCGCCTCATGCTGCATCTTGGCGCGCTTCGCGGCATCGTAGTCGTTCTCGTACGCCCAGCTGTGCATCCCCATCTTGGCGCTCACCAGCGACATCCCCTCCGGGGGACGCTCGGCAACCGGCTTACCCTGGCAGTGCAGGTCGATCGAGATCGCCGCCGCGTGCCCGTGCGCCACCGCCCAGATGATGTTCTCCGGCCCCCACGCCGCGTCGCCGCCGAAGAAGACGTCAGGCTTGCTGCTCTGGTGCGTCGCCTTGTCGACCACCGGCATCCCCTTGGCATCGAAGTCGACGCCAAGGTCGCGCTCGATCCACGGGAAGGCGTTGTCCTGCCCGATGGCCAGGATCACCGCATCGCAGGGCATCACGACGGTCTCGATCACCGTGCTCGACTGCTTCCCCTTCGCGTCCTCGGTCCACTGCAGCCGCTCGAACTCCAGTCCCACGAGCTTGCCGTTCTCCACGACGAAGCGCTTGGGCGCGTGGTTCTCAACGATCTCGACCTGCTCCTCTTCGGCGTCCTCCAGTTCCCACGGCGACGCCTTGAAATACTTGCGACCGCGACGGGCGACGACCTTCACATCCTTGGCCCCCACGCGCTTGGCCGTGCGACAGCAGTCCATCGCCGTGTTGCCGACGCCGATGATCAGCACTCGCTCGCCGATCTTGTCGATGTGACCGAAGTGCACGTTCGCCAGCCACTCGATCCCGATGTGCACCTGCTCCGGCGCATCCCAGCGCCCGGGGATGTCGAGCTCCTTGCCCTTGGGAGCGCCGCTCCCGACGAACACCGCATCGTAGCCCTCGGCGAGGAGCGACTTGAGGCTCTCCACCGGGGTGCCGTAGCGCATGTTCGCTCCCATGTCGATGATGTAGCCGCACTCCTCATCGAGCACGCTCGCCGGGAGGCGGAATGCCGGGATGTTCACTCGCATCAACCCGCCAGGCTGTGCGTTCCGCTCATAGATCGTGACGTCGTAGCCGAGTGGGAGGAGGTCGTTCGCCACGGTGAGCGACGCCGGCCCCGCTCCGACGAGGGCGACGCGCTTCCCGTTCTTCTTCGACGGCGCCTTGGGGAGGCGATCACGGATATCGCCACGGTTGTCGGCCGCCACACGCTTGAGGCGACAGATGGCGACTGGCTTTTCCTCGACTCGCCCGCGCCGGCACGCCGGCTCACAGGGGCGGTCGCACGTACGGCCGAGAATGCCAGGAAAGACGTTCGATTCGCGGTTGAGGAGGTATGAATCGTCGTAGCGCCCCTGTGCAATAAGGCGTAGGTAGCCGGGGACGTTCGTGTGGGCGGGACACGCCCACTGACAGTCCACGACTTTATGGTAGTATCGGGGGTTTGAGACGTCGGTCGCGCCCATGTCGTGATGGCCCTTGGTGTGGATTTGGCTAGTGTGGAGTGGAGCGCACGGAGCGGCAAGGAGGGAATGGGAGGACGCACGGTAAGGTGGGGGAATCGAGCCGCGAAGGGGTAGTCGAGTACTTTTCGGGATGACTCGTACTCGCCCCACTCCCCCGGCTCCCGCCCCTTCGGCGATCCCCAGCGTCGACCTCGAGTTCACCCCTGACGAGATGCGCGAGATGGGACGCGCCGTCGTAGAACGGTGCGTGGAACACCTCGCCAAGATCAGCGATGCCCCCAGCTGCGGCGACACCGCTTCTGCGGAGTTGTGCCGATCTTTGCGCGAGGCGGCTCCGGACGAGCCGAGCGGACTCGATCCGCTCCTCTCTCTCCTCTTCGAGGAGCTGATCCCGCGCTCGTTCACCACGCCGGGACCCGGATACCTCGCCTACATCCCCGGGGGCGGCGTCTACCCCGCCGCCCTGGCTGACTTCATCGCCGACGCCACCAACCGCTACACCGGGGTGTGGGCCGCGTCGCCGGCCCTCGTACAACTGGAAGCGAACGCGCTGGAGTGGTTGCGTGAGTGGATGCACTTCCCCGTCGGCACGGCGGGCCTCTTCACTCCAGGTGGTTCCATGGCCACCTTCAACGCCATTTTATGCGCACGTGAGCGACACTTAGGCGCCAGTATTCGCGAAGGAACGCTCTACACGTCGGACCAGGCGCACCACAGCATCGTGAAAGCGGCCAAGCTCGCCGGGATCTTTCACGACCGGGTTCGCGTCATCCCGACCGACGCCGACTTCCGCATGAAGGTCGACGCACTGGCCGACGCCATCGCCGAAGACCGGCGGCGCGGATTGCGCCCGTTCATGGTTGCATCGTCGGCCGGGACCACCAACACCGGCGCCGTCGACCCGCTCGACGAAATCGCCGACCTCTGCCAGCGCGAGGGCCTCTGGCACCACATCGACGGGGCGTACGGCGCGTTCTTCCACCTCTGCCCCGAGCTGCAGCCGCTGCTCAGCGGCCTCCCGCGCGGCGATTCACTCACCCTCGACCCGCATAAGGGGATGTTTCTCCCGTACGGCACCGGTGCCCTGCTCGTCCGCGATGGGAATGCCCTGCGCGCAGTTCATTCCGCAACGGCCGGCTACCTCCCGGAGAATCAGGGCGAGTTCTACGACCCCGCCCAGTACGGCCCCGAACTCTCGCGTGGCTTCCCGGGCCTGCGTGTCTGGATGGCGGTCAAGATGTTCGGCGCCGTGCGCTACCGCGCCGCCATTGCCG
Organism: Gemmatimonadota bacterium; assembly: GCA_027346425.1. GTDB lineage: Bacteria > Gemmatimonadota > Gemmatimonadetes > Gemmatimonadales > Gemmatimonadaceae > SCN-70-22. The sequence goes on from DAIESF010000407.1 coordinate 18,400, forward strand.
AGAAGCGCGCGCTCGCCGTGAGAGCCGCCGAAGAGGTGGCGCGGATTCCCGGCATCGTGATGGATGCGTGGCCGCAGCTCTCGCTCTTCGCCTTCCATGTCGAGGGGCCTGCGCTCACGACGCAGGCCGCGCGCAACGAGGCGACGCGCCGCCTGATGGAGCGCGTCACCGCCCGCGGGCGCGTGATGCTCACCGGGTGCACCGTCGATGGGCGACACCTGGCCCGCGTCTGTGTCCTGTCGTTCCGCACGCACCAGGACCGGATGACGGCCTGCGTCGAGGACATCGCCGCCGAGGTGGCCGCGATCCTCGCCGAGGGACCGGGGGATCGTACGGTCGCCTAACGAATTCCCGGCATTCGCGCCCCCATTGCCGGCAACGCAGGGAAGTCGGTCGCTGGCCTGTCCTGGTACCAGTACGCGCACGAGTACCAGTTGTCGCCACGATCGTTCGCATGCCCGTGCTCCATCGTGTACTTCAGGTAGCGCGTGAAGGTGACCGGGTTGTCGCCATGGAAGCGATACATGCAGTAGCGGCCGCCCACGCGCTCTGCACTCTGGATCAGGTGCGCCCCGTACTGATGGTGCGAGAATGGGCGTGCCCCCTGGCGCCCGCCGAAGTTCCAGCTCCCGAGGAAGTAGTCCTCGGATCCCGTCCCGATGATCGCCGGCCGGGCCGGGTCGTCGACGAAGATCATGTCGTCCCCCTCGCCCATCCAGTTCTCCGCGAGTTGGATGACTCCGAGCGTGCACCCCATCAGGTGGCCGCGACCGCGCGTCTCGCAATACACATAATTCGTTGCCCCGTCAGGATTCTTGCGGTCGGGGAGTTGCAGCTTCTGGTTTGGCGTCGCCTGTCGGTACTGCGCGTGGAAGTACAGTGCATCGGCAGGGAGGGCATCGACCTCGTAGTAGTCGATGTTGGAATAGAAGGCCCCCACGTCGCGCGCGCCCTCGTTGGTGATCGTCATGCGCGCCCCCGTGCGATACGGCATGGCGAAGTACGCGTTGAGCGATTGCCCCGGTGAACAGGCCAGATACTCGCTCTCGTAGATGACGTAGTCCCCGAGGTTCAACCCGAAGAAGTCGCCCACCGGCGCCTCCACGCTCGGCGTGGCCGCGCCATCCCAGTAGGCGCGCAGCACCAGTTCCTTCAGGTGCAACGGGCTCTGCGCCGCGATGGTGAACCAGAGATGCGTGATGCACCCGGCGCCGGCAGCAGTGAGGATCTCCTGAGTCGCTCCGCTCTTGATGTTCCAGTAGTCCTGGTTTCCCCCGGTGACGTCGTGGCTCGACTTCTTGCGCGAGCGGAAGCGCTGGGCCCGCGCATAGGCGGGGAGAAAGTCCGCTCCTCCCCCCTGCTGCGACGGCGCTGTTGATTGGGCGCCGGCGATGGACGCGAAACCGGCGAGGCCGGCGGTGCTGGCCAGCGACTGCACGAAACGACGTCGGGACATGGCGTGCCTCCGTTTGGGATTACTTCGTGATTTGCTCCGTCGCCAGCGTGATGCGATGTGGGACCTGCTCGCCGCGCAGGATCTGCGCCGCGATGTCGACCGCCTCCCTGCCACCGGTAGGGTAGACGAAGGTCGCGGCGAGCTTGCCGTCCATCACCGCCTGGCGCCCGCCGTCGAGTCCCGGCAACCCGTCGATCCCCAGGAACTTCATCGCCGTGTCGCGCCCCTTGGCCTTCGCCGCGAGATAGGCCCCCATTGCCATGGGATCGTTATGCGCGTAGACGAGGTCGATCTTCGCATGCGCGGCGAGCGCCGCCTCCA